>DASPSK010000396.1:0-3193 GCA_035623975.1 Acidimicrobiales bacterium
CTCTCTCGACCTTGGGAGGTCCGCCCCGTCGCAGCAACGGCCCATCGGGGCACACCTGGGGTCAGGCTGCGCGTAAGAGATTCCGACGGCTCATCTGTGGGCGCAGGAGGGGAATCGAATTGGACGGGCAGGTAGTTGAGCTCGGCAAGGAGCTGTTGGAGCCGTAGGACGGACACGCCCGCGACTGTGAATGACGACGAGTACGGCTTCGGCAACGATTGTCCGAGCACGCCGCTCGGCCCTGAGGGTCCTGCCGGAACGGTGAGGACGAGCCTCGAGAGGGGAAGGAGGAATCCGCGCGGATGGAACACGAGCGTCCTCGACCCCTCCCGAGCCCAGGTACCGGGGACGTTCGGAGACAGCGTGGGATCGGCAGTGTGGGCGGCGAGTGGCACGGAGAACTTCACCGTGATCGCGCTCGAAAACGCCACCGCGGTCGCACCCGGCCTTGGGCGCACGAGCAATACCGAGAGGGGGCGCCACCCCGCCGCGGGCGCAGCGGTACTCGGTGTCCTCGGCATGCTCGTCGAGGTGGAGGCGGAGCTCGCCGCCGCCGGCGTGCCCATGTCGAACGCGCCATGGGTTTCGAGGACGAGGATGGCTGCTCCTCCGCTGAGGAGCAGCAGGCCGGCCGCGCCTGCCAGCAGGCCTCGCCGCGGACGGTGGCCCTCCGAGCGCAGGTGAGCCGGGCTGTGGCGACTCCGAGAGGTGGTCTGCACCGGCTTGTGCCGGAGCGGCGCGGCACGCGTCTTCGCAGGCGCCCGGCTGTGGGCGAGATAACGCTTGTAGTAAATCCCGACGCCGCAGGCGAACACGGCGACGGAAAGGAGAGAGGCCGCGCGCTCTCGAGTCGGGGCATTGGCCGCCAAATCGCCTGCTGCGTGACGACGCATGCGTTGCCTCGATCAAACAAGATCCTGTGGTTGAAGGATAAGACGATCATTCGAGATTGCGCGCGCGCCTCGACAACGCCGGGGTGGCCTCGTGCCCGACGCCACCCCGGCCTTCCGGCGCAGTACGGTCCGTCGGTGCGAGGAGCCGGGCGGGCCAGGAACCCCCTCGACCGCGACGACCCGAGGCGTCGTTCGTGAAGGGCAGGATCTGGCTGTTACTTGGTGTTGGCGTCGGCATCGCCATCGGTGTCGGGCGGATGCCGTACTTTGCCGGTGCGGCCGGGTCGCTCTCGGACACCGCTCAGCGCGTGGTCGACTCAGCGGGTTCGTCACTGTTGCACGGGGTCGCCGAGCGGGGCGGGTTTCGCCGCGTCATCGAGGGTCTCTCAGCCGTCCTCGGTCTGCTCGTTCCGGGCGCGACCGCACTCCTCCTCGTGGCGGCGGCACGCTTCACTCTCCGCCTGCGGCTCTTCGTTGGCGTGGTCGTGCTCGTCCTCGGCGTGGCCAGTTTTTTCTATCTCGGGCACGGTCTGGCGATTGGCGTCCTCCTGCTGGCTGTGGGCGCCGCCGCCGTGGCGGTGGTCGCAACCGGACCCCTCGTGGCCGCTCCCCTGGCGGCACTTGCAAGCCTGATCGGGACGGAGTTTCTTCCCCGCCTGGTGAGCGGGCGTGACTCGGTGACGCACTCGTCGGTCATCACGCTGCACCAGGCGTTGTTCGCAACCGCGGGATCGCCGCTCTGGCTCGAGGTCGGGATGCTCCTGATCGCTGCCGCGCCCTTCGCCATCGCGGCTCGCTTTGTCGTGCGTTGAGCCGAGATCGACTCGGCGCTGGCGCTGCGCCACTTCTTGCGAGTACATGGTCAAGCCGGGGGGCTTCGTTCCGCCTGCCCAGGGTGACCGTTCCGGGCCGCCGGCCCCCACGGTCGCGGTCCGCACTCAGATCCGCCTCGGCAGGGGGCGGGGCCTCGTTCCGCGTGCCCAGGGTGACCGTTCCGGGCCTGCAGGGTCGCGGCCCGCATTCAGATCCGCTCGGCAGGGCGGAAGACCCCCCCACGGCGAGCCTTTTGGGGGCGCCGTAGGCTGGGCTAGGAGGAAGGGTCGCCATGGAATACGAGCACATTCTCGTCGAACGGTCGGGCGAGTTCGCCACCGTCACGATGAACCGTCCGCAACGGCGCAATGCCCTCTCGCTGCAGCACATGCGCGAACTGATCACGGCGCTGCATGATCTCGCGGAGAGCGACGTCCTCGGCATCGTTCTCGCCGGCAACGGCCCAGTGTTCAGCGCCGGGCACGACTTTGCTGACGTCGCCGATGCCGACCTCTCGGGTGTGCGTTCCTTGTTGGTGACCTGCACGGAGTTGATGGCCCTCATGCAGCAGGTGCCCCAGCCGGTGGTGGCGCGAGTGCACGGGCTCGCCACCGCCGCCGGCTGCCAGCTGGTGGCGAGCGCCGATCTCGCCGTCGCCAGCGAGAACGCCGGCTTTGCCGCTCCGGGCGGCAGGGGCGGCTGGTTCTGCCACACCCCGATGGTGGCCATCGCCCGGAACATCGGCCGGAAGCGGGCGATGGAGATGGCCCTGTCCGGTGATGTCATCGACGCCCAGACCGCCCTCGATTGGGGGCTCGTGAACCGGGTGGTGCCCGCCGAGCAGCTCGACTCGGCCGTGCAGGACCTTCTCGAGCGAGTCACGCTCGGGTCGGCGGAGAGCAAGGGCATCGGGAAGCAAGCACTCTACGCTCAGATCGATCTCGACCAGCCGAAGGCGTACGCCTACGCCGTCGAGGTGATGGCGGCGACGAGCCAGCTGCCTGACGCCCGTGAAGGCATGCGGGCGTTTCTCGAGAAGCGCAAGCCGCAGTGGCGACGCGGGCGGGCGTAAACGCCAGACGGTAAGCCTCCCGCCGGGGCGGATGCCGCCAACCCCTAGCTGTCGGCTTCCGGCACGCCGAGTCCGGCCAGGTGAACGGCCGTATTGATGGCGTTGACGAGCTCGTCGAGATGTAAGGCGATCGAAGGCGGTGCTCGGCGCTCGACGAGGGACTCTTCGACCGCCCTGTAGAGGCGGCGGAGCTCCGGCACCGATCCGGCGGTCTGACCGGCGAGTCTGTCCGCAAGCGCATCGAGTGTCGCCAAGAAGCCCTTCGAGAGGGCATCGAGCTCGTCGAAAGCCGCCACAGTGGCTCCCCGTTCAGCCTCGATGCGCAGCGCATGTATGGCCCGCACGATCCGCAGCCCGACGGCGAGCAGCCCGCGGTCCTCCGAGGGATCGAGGCGAGTGGAGGCGGGCTCCCCTA
>DASPSK010000400.1:0-15865 GCA_035623975.1 Acidimicrobiales bacterium
CCGGCTGATCATGGTGCTCGACGGCCTCCGCATCGGCATCACACAGATCCCCCTGTACTCGCTCGTCTTCCAATTGCGACCGGTCGGTGGCGAGCTGCGGCCGCATCCGCTCGAGTGCCGACAGGTGGGGTGGTTCGCCGAGAACGACCTCCCCAGCCCGCTGGCGGGCGCGGGGCTGTGGAAGGAGCAGGCCTTCAAGGCGATCCGGGACGAACCGGTCGAGGTCCTCTTCGACCGCCCACGAGACCCGGTCTGGAAACGGCCCGATCCCGACCATGGCTGACGCCTCCGGGGCGCCCCCTCCGCCACACCGCCCCTGTGCGGTCACCGTCGAGGCCGTGACCGAGATCACCGACGAGCTCGTCGAGGGCATCGCCCACCTGATCCCGCAGCTGTCGTCGAGCGCCGAAGCGCCGAGCGCGGCCGAGCTCGGCGCCATCGTCGCTTCAGCGGGCTCGACGCTGTTCGTCAGCCGCCTGGACGCAGGCGACCGCCCTGTTGTCGGCACGCTCACGCTCGTGATCTACCGCATACCGACAGGCCTTCACGCCGTCATCGAGGATGTGGTGGTCGACGAATCCGCCCGCGGTGCCGGTGCGGGCAGTGCCCTGATGGCGGCCGCCCTCGAGGCCGCCCGGGGCGCGGGTGTCCGCAATGTCGACCTGACGTCACGTCCCACGAGAGAGGCGGCCAACCGCTTGTACACCCGCATGGGTTTCGAGGTGAGGGAGACGAACGTCTACCGATACCGCGAGACATGACGGCCGCACGTCCATTGCATGTCCTCTCCGACAGCCACAGCAAGGGTGTGCGCGAGCGGCGTTTCGATCTCGACCGCGATGCTCTCCGCGTCCCGGGCATGCTCTGGACCCCGACGGAGCCGACGGCGCCTCGGCCGCTCGTCCTCCTCGGCCACGGTGCCTCGGGCCACAAAGGGCAAGACTACGTCGTCTCCATGGCGAGGCGCCTTGTCCTCCACCGGGGCTTGGCCGCAGCCTCCATCGACGGCCCCGTGCACGGTGATCGCCGCCGTCAGGGCGCCGACCACGGCTCCGGGGCGGTCTTCCTGCACTTCGCCCAGGCATGGTCGAGCGACGACCGCATGACCGACGAGATGGTCGCCGATCTCGTGGGCACCGTCGACGCCCTGCAGTCGCTCGAAGAGATCGGCACCGGTCCCGTCGGCTGGTGGGGCCTGTCCATGGGGACCATCCTCGGGTTGCCATTCGTGGCGGCTGAGCCGCGCATGGCCGTGGCCGTCCTCGGGTGCATGGGGATGACCGGCCCGACCCGGGCGCGGATCGAGGCGGACGCCCCGAAGGTCACCTGCCCGATCCTCTTCCTCATGCAGTGGGACGACGAGCTCTTCGCCCGCGAGACGGCCTTTGCCCTCTTCGACGCCCTCGGCTCGAAGGACAAGCGCCTGCACGCCTCCGCCGGCCGCCACGCCTCGGTGCCCGATGAGGAGTTCCTCGCCAGCGAGGAGTTCCTGGCGAGGTACCTCGGCACCGGCTCGCAGTGACGTTGCGGTGACGAAGCGCCTCCCGATGTTCCCCCTCGAGGGCGTGCTCCTCCCGGGCTGCCTCCTCCCTCTCCACGTCTTCGAGGAGCGTTACCGGGTCATGACCCGAGAGTGTCTCGCCAGCGATCGCACGTTCGGCGTCGTGCTGATCGAGCGGGGACGCGAGGTCGGCGGCGGCGACCTGCGCCTCAACGTGGGCACGGCGGCGGTCATCGAGGAGGTGGCCGAGCTCCCCGACGGTCGCTACGCCCTTGTGTGCAGAGGGACCGCTCGCCTCGAGGTCGTCACCTGGCTGCCCGACGACCCCTTCCCCCTCGCCGAGGTGGAGATCGCCGGCGATGAGGGACCGGTCGATCGCCACGAGCTCGCCCGCGCCGAGGCCTCCGTGAGGCGTGCTTGGGCCCTGTTGTCCGAGCTCGGGGCGGCTTCGCCCCTCGACGCGGGGCTGACCGTCGGGGCCGTCACCGCTGAGCCGGCCGATGCGGAGGCGGAGGCATGGTCGTGGTGCGCCCTCGCCCCCCTGACGGCGCTCGACCTCGCCCGCCTCCTTGGCGCCAAGGGACACGTCGAGCGCCTCGAGCTGCTCTGCGAGCTGACCGACGCCGTCGCCACCGATGCCCGCGGTCTGCTCGCGAAGGGCCAAGACAGCGTCTGAAGCGTCCGAGAGAGCCGCCGGGCGCTTCGGCGAGTCCTCCGGCCGGGCGCTGTCGGCACCCCCGCGCCGAGTCGTAGGATGACATGCGGGAGCAACCCAGAGGGAACCTCAGCAACCCACGGGAGGTCGGAAGTTCGTGGCAGAGAGCATCACGATCACAGACAACCGGAGCGGTGAAAGCATCGAGATCCCTATCGTCGACGGCGGTGTCGCCGCCGAAGAGTGGGCCAAGCTGCTCCCGGGCGTGTGGTTCTACGACCCGGCGTTCATGACGACAGCCGCCGCCGAGAGCTCGATCACCTTCATCGACGGCGACGAGGGCAAGCTCGAGTACCGGGGGTACCCGATCGAGCAGCTGGCGGAGAAGTCCTCCTACCTCGAGGTTGCCTACCTGCTCCTGCACGGCGAGCTGCCCTCGGCGGTTGAGCTCGAGGAGTGGGTGCACGAGATCACGTATCACACGTTCATCCACGAGAACGTGCGGAAGCGGTTTCTCGAGGGCTTCCACTACGACGCCCACCCCATGGGGATCCTCGTCTCCGCCGTGGCGGCGTTGTCGACGTTCTACCCGGAGGCGGCTGACATCTTCGACCCGGCCACCCGCTACAAGCAGGTGATCCGCCTGATCGCGAAGATGCCCACGCTGGCTGCGGCCGCTCACCGCTTCAGCGTCGGCATGCCCTTTGTCTACCCGGACAATTCGCTCGGCTTCCCGGCGAACTTCCTCTCGATGATGTGGAAGACGGCCGAACCGCGCTTTGACGCCAATCCGGCCCTCGCCCACGCCGTCGACGTGCTGTTCATGTTGCACGCGGACCACGAGCAGAACGTCTCCACGACGGCCATGCGGGTCGTCGGGTCATCGCACGTGGACCCGTACTCTGCCTGTGCGGCCGCCTGCGCGGCCCTGTACGGTCCGCGCCACGGCGGAGCCAACGAGCAAGTCATCCGGATGCTCTCGTCCATCGGGTCGGTCGAGGCCGTGCCCGAGTTCATCCGCTCCGTGAAAGAGGGCCATGGCCGCCTGCAGGGCTTCGGGCACCGTGTGTACAAGAACTACGACCCGCGGGCGAAGATCATCCGCAAGGTCGCCTACGACGTCTTCGAGGTGACGGGAAAGAATCCGCTCCTCGACATCGCCCTCAAGCTCGAAGAGGCGGCACTCGCCGACGAGTACTTCACGAGCCGGAAGCTGTACCCGAACGTCGACTTCTACTCAGGCCTCATCTACCAGGCGATGGGATTTCCTATGGAGATGTTTCCGGTGCTCTTCGCCATCCCGCGAACGGCCGGTTGGCTCGCGCACTGGGCGGAGATGCTCGACCACGACACGAAGATCGCCCGGCCCCGTCAGCTGTACATCGGTCACGCCCGGCGCGATTACGTGCCGCTCGCAGAGCGCTGAAACATTTTGCGCCGGACGTGATCGTCCGGTCCGCGCCCTCCGGCACTCCACCCGGACCGACGCAGCAACGGCCTGCGTTGCCGATCCGCTCAGGACGCCGCCAGCCGTTCGGACGGCCGCGGAGGCAGAGGGTCAGCGGCGCTTCCGGGCCGCCCGTTGCCTGGCCACCTCGAAACACGCCACCGCGGCGGCCGCCGACACATTCAGCGAGGGGATCTCGCCGTCGACCGGGATGCGGCAGAGCACCTCGCAGCGGCGACGCGATAGGGGCGAGAGCCCGGATCCCTCCGAACCCAGCACGAGCGCAACCGGCCGATCACCGAGGTCGAGGTCGTAGAGGGACGTGGTGCCTCGCTCGTCGAGCCCCACCGTCATCACCCCCAGCTGCTCCAGCCGCTGGAGCGCACTCGGCATGCCAGGCACGAGGGCCATCTGCAAGTACTCGACGGCGCCGGCGGCCGCCTTCGTCACCGCTGGCGTGACGTGCACGGAGCGGTGCCGCGGCACGGCGACGCCGGTGACGCCGGCGCACTCGGCGCTGCGGAGGATGGCGCCGAGGTTCTGAGGGTCGGTGACGCCTTCGAGCAGCACGAGAAAGGCGCTCTCTGTCTGAGCGCCCGGGGCGGCCGTCGAGTCCTTCAACGCCTTCTTCACGGCCGAGACCGTGGCCGAGATGTCACCGGCGAGCGCCTCGCCGGCCAACGCCTCGACGGCCAACGCCTCGCCGGCCAACGCCTCGACGGCCATATCGACCTCGCTCGCTGCGTCGACGGCCGGGCCCGATCCGATGGCCTCGGTCTCGACCTCGCCGGCTGACCCGGTTGTCTCGGCCCCGCTGACCATGACCGGCACGATGTCGACGTCCTCGTCCTCGCCTTCCGGCTCGTCCGTCTCGTCAACGAACTCGATCCGGATGGGGAAGTCCTCATCGACGCCGTCGTCATCCAAGTCGATGAAGAAACCGCCTTCCTCGTCGTCCTCGTCGTCGCCCACCTCGCGATCGGGATCGTCGCCGAGGCTCGGCGTCGCCGACGCGGACTCCTCGCTCGAGCCGAGGACGAGCTCCTCGAGGCTGGCCGCCGTCAACGGCTCGGCAAAGGCGACGACGCCCTGCGGGGCGTCGGTCCCCTGCACCGACTCGAGACGCCGGGACGACACGAGACGTACGGGAACGTGTGCCTCGCGGGCAAGCCGATCGATCTCACCGAGGATGGGCGACGGATCGCTGCCCTCGGTCATCCAGACCTCCGTCACATGACGGCGACGGGCGGCCAGTAATTCGCGGACGGCCTGGCGCCCTTCCACCTGCTCGCCGCCGAGGGAGTGCGGCGATCGCTTGATGATCGGGCCCCTGTTGCCTGCCGAGCCACCTCGGGGCGATGGGTTCCAGAGGTTACGCCCGGCCGTGGCAGCCCGGCTGACAGAACGACCCTCACTGAGGTTGCCGCCGCCGCCCACGACCGGGGGCCGACCCGCCCGTCTCGAGCCAGTCTCCGGATCGTCGTTGCGCCACGAACGTACACCGGAGGGCTGCCCTCGGTCCGCGAGGCCGGAACGAGGGCGGTCTCCAACGCCCCGGGTGCTGGTGTCACGCCCTCGGTAGCCTCCGCCTCCTCTGGCAACGCCGCCCCACACCGAGCCGCCCGGGGCCGGTGGAGGCCCCGACCGGGAGCGATCCGAGCGCGGAGGGCGACTGCCACTGTCGCGTTCGCCACGAGCGGGGTAACTGCTCTGCGGACGAGACGGGTATCGCCCTTCGTTGCGATCGCGGCCCGAGGTGAGGTCCTCGTCGCGCCGCAGCGGACCCGAGTCGGACCTCCGGCTCCCGTACCCGGTGCTCGGGCGGTTTCCTTGGTACCCGCCGCCGCTCGGGCGCGCCCCACGGTACCCGCCGCTGCTCGGGCGCGAGCTCTGGTAGCCGCTGCCGCTCGGGCGGTTTCCTTGGTACCCGCCGGTTCGCCCGCCGCCGGCGCCCGCGCCGCCGCGGTAGCCGCCGGCGTTCCCTCGATACCCATCGCCGCCGCCGGCGCGACCGCCGGGACGTCCCTCATCGTCACCCCATCGTCCTGCGCCGCGGTTGCGTGAGCGCCCGGAGGAGCCACGACCTGAGCCTCCCTCGCCGCCTCGACCCGAGCCGGCGCCCGCGTCCCTGCGCCCGCGACCGCTCCCGCCACGCTTGTCCGAACCCGGACCGCGAGAGGACTCGTTCTCGTCGCCTGATCGCGCAGAGGGGCTCATTGAGAGATCTCCTCCAGGAGCGCGACAGCCACACAGGCGATACCTTCCTGCCGTCCGAGCGCGCCGAGGCCCTCTGGCCGCGTGGCCTTCACGTGAACGGGGCCGCCTGCGGCGACGCTGAGATTTGCCATCATTTCCTCTCGAGACCCGACCAAGCGGGGACGCTCGCAAACCACCGTGCAATCGGCGTTCACGAGCTTGAATCCAACTTCCTGCACCAACTCCGCTACCCGTCCCAACAACTCGATGCTGTTGGCGTCCTTCCAGCGTTCGTCCTGGTCGGAGAAGTGCGTTCCAATGTCGCCCAGGCCGGCTGCCCCGAGCATGGCGTCAGCGACCGCATGGGCCGTCACGTCAGCATCACTGTGACCGGATAGCCCAGGCTCGCCGGGAAACACCACCCCGCCGAGGATGAGCACTGCCGATCGATCAGCGGAGAACGGATGCACATCGTACCCGACCCCGACACGGATCCTCACGGCGCCCCCGCGGAGGATCCGAGGCTCGAGCGCCATTCGAGCAGAGCCAGATCGGCGGGGGACGTGATCTTCAGGTTGGCTTCCTCGCCGGGCACGACGATGACCTCCGCTCCCATCGCCTCGACAACAGCCGAGTCGTCGGTTGCGTCCACCTCTCTCGCATGTGCTCGCCGCAGGGTCGAGGCTCGGAAGGCCTGCGGGGTCTGCACCCGCACGAGCTTCGAGCGGTCGAGGGTGGAGCGAACGACATCACCTTCGACGAGCTTGACGGTGTCGGCCAGGTCCAGGCCGGGCACGGCGCCCTCGGCGCCGGCGACGACAGCGCCGACGACCGCCCGAAACAGCCCTTCGGACGCCATCGGTCTCACGGCGTCGTGCACGACGATGATGGCGGCGTCCTCGGGCACGGCACCCAATCCGGCTCGCACCGATGCCGACCTGGTGGCACCACCGGCCACGACCCGGTCCGCCGCCTGGGACAGCGAAGTGTCGTGCTCACGTCCGGGAGGCACGACGAGCACGACGCCGACGGCGACCGATCGCGTCGCCTCCACCGCCCAGATGTGCACCGGCCGGCCGTTGAGCGAGAGAAACTGCTTCTCGGCGCCGAAACGCCGCCCGAGTCCGGCCGCCACGACGATGCCCCAGACGCTGCCGGGTCCGGCAGTACCGCCGGGTCCGCCGGCACCGTTACTAGCGCCGACCGGCGGCGACGACGCACCCGGCACGGGAGTGCCCAACCGCTACGCCCTGCTCAGGGCAGGGCTGCGTTGAGGCGCTCCTCGGCCTCGTTCTCGCTCACGCCGATCGCGAACGTCAGCTCGGACACGAGGATCTGCCGCGCCTTGGTCAACATCCTCTTCTCGCCGGCGGACAAGCCCTTGTCTTTGTCGCGGATCGAGAGGTTCCGCACCACTTCGGCGACCTGGTAGATGTCGCCGGACTTCAGCTTCTCCACATGGTTCTTGTAGCGGCGCGACCAGTTGGTCGGCATGCGCGCCTCTTTCTTGCGCAGGACGGCGAAGACCTCCTCGACCTCTTCGTCGTTGATGACTTCGCGCAGCCCCACCTCAGCCGTGTTGTCGGCCGGCACCATCAAAGTGAGATCCCCATAAGCGAGCTTGAGCACGAGGTACTCCTTCTTCTCGCCGAAGAACTCGCGCTCCTCTCGGCACTCCACCACGGCTGCACCGTGGTGCGGATAGACGACCTTGTCTCCGACGTCGAACAACAGAGCACTCCTCACAGACGTTGCGATCACTTACCAGGGTACGGACGTATCCGATTTCCCTCAACTTGAGCGTCCTCGAGCCGCCCTGCCGGCTCAGTCCCGGACAACGCTGAGCCCGATTCTGGGTTTGACTGCTGGTCGCGGCGGGCGCCCCGCCACTGGCCGACCGGGGAGACTTTCCCCGTGGCCCTCTGCTCCTTGGGTTGAGCCCCCCAACGTACGCGATCGGTCCGGCCGTCTGGCCAGATGCCGGATATCCGCCAAGTCCACCGCGCTAACGGCCTCTGCAATCGTGGCCACTTGAATGACCTCTATTCTACCGGCTGGTGGGGGCGTCAGGATCGGTACAAGCGCCCGCTCGAAACCGAGCCGCGCCGCCTCCGAGACCCGACGGCCCGCAGCGGGTGCCTGGCGGATCTCGCCCCCGAGGCCAATTTCGCCGAAGGCCACGATCTTCTCGGAGATCGGCACTCCAGCCACGGCAGACACGAGAGCGAGGGCGAGGGGAAGGTCGCAAGCCGGCTCGGCCACCTTGATGCCTCCGACCGTTGAGACGAAGACGTCGTGGGCGCTCACGGACAGGCCCACGCACCTCTCCAGCACAGCCAGCAACAAGCTCAGGCGAGCCGGGGGAACGCCCTGCACGACGCGTCTCGGCGAGGTGGACCGGGACTCGCTCACGAGCGCCTGCACCTCAACAAGGAGCGGGCGACGACCCTCGATGACAGGGGCGACGACGGAGCCAGCCACGCCGCGACGGCGGTCGGCGAGCAGCACGGCGCTCGGATCAACGAGGCCAACGAGTCCCGACTCCGCCATCTCGAACAACCCGATCTCGCCGGTGGTCCCATAACGGTGCTTTGTGGCGCTCAGGTGACGCAAGCAATGGTGGCGGTCTCCGTCGAAGGACAGCACCGTGTCCACGAGGTGCTCGAGCGTCCGTGGGCCGGCGAGCACCCCATCCTTCGTCACATGGCCGACGAGCACCGTGGCGGTCCCGGTGACCTTGGCGTAATGGGCAAGCGCTTGGGCGCACTCGCGGACCTGGGTCGTCGAGCCCACCTGTGAGGCCAGGCTCGGGTCGCCGATGGTCTGAATGGAGTCGACCACGAGCAGCTCGGGCCGGATCGTGCCGACGGATTCGAGTGCCGTTTGCAGATCCGCCGTCGCCACGACGTAGCAGTCGGCCACGAGCGCCCCGAGGCGCTCGGCCCGTCGCCGTACCTGTTCGGCAGACTCCTCAGCCGCCACGAGCAACGTCCGCCGGCCCTGCCGGGCGGCGCTGGCGGCAGCCTGCAACAGCAACGTCGACTTGCCGATGCCCGGCTCGCCGCCGATCAGGGTGACCGAGCCGGGTACGAGCCCGCCCGAGAGCACGCGGTCGAGCTCTGTCAGGCCCGTCGGCACCGGCTCACAGGCGTCGGGGTCGACCGCCGACAACAGGACGGGCTCCTCGGGCGCCTGGCTCCTCACCCGGGTTGCGGCCGGCCCGCCCTCCCGAGCTTCCCCCTCGGCGCCACCGTCACGCCCCCGGGTCGGGGCGCTCCGGCGTAGCCCTGGCGACAGCACAGGGGCGGGCCGCGCCTCCTCGACCAGGGTGTTCCACTCGCAGCACCCGCTGCAGCGCCCCGTCCAGCGAGGCTGGGACGCCCGACAGTTACTGCACACGAAGAGGGTCCGGGATCGAGTCACGGACTCACCGTAGGGAGAGGGTGTGTCAACGGCCTGGCTCCGCAAACCTGATCACGGTCCCGACACCCCGGACGCCGAGGTCGCGCCCCGCACTCGCCCCAGATCGGCGTCGGCACTGACCAAAACGACCTTCCGCGTGCCCGGCGCGACCGCAGCCGGCTTGCATGGTCGCGCCCGGCACTCAGATCGGCCGCGGCACCGACTAACACGGCCTTCCGCGTGCCCGGCGCGACCGCATCGGGCTTTCACAGTCGCGCCTGGCACTCAGATCGGCCTCGGCACCGACCGACACCGACCAACACGCCGCGTTCAGCGTGCCCACCTGACAGGTCAAACCTCAGTGCGGTCGAACCTCAGTGCCGTCAAGTCAGCAAACACATCGCTCGACGAAGACCCCGTCGGCGTCCACCGACCACGGCCGGCTCCTGGACCCACGGACAGAAGAGCGTCTCAATCGTCGTGAGCGGCAGCCCTCCAGCCCACCCGGAGGCCAGCCTTATGAGTCGGCGCCGGCTCCGGCGAGCTCGACGGTCGGTGGCTCGAAGCCCTCGATCGCCCGGAAGGCGAGCTCCTCACCCTCGAGGTCGACGATGACGGTCTCGCCCACCCGGTACTCCTTCCAGAGGAGCTTCTCGGACAACGGGTCCTCGATGTAGGACTGGATGGCCCTCCGCAACGGCCGGGCTCCGAGCGTGGGCTCGTAGCCCTTGTTCGCCACGAACTCCTTGGCCTCGCGGGTCAGCTCGAGACCGATGCCCTGGTTCTCCAGCTGCTCGCGCACACGGCGAATGAGCAGGTCGACGATCTCGATGACCTCGTCGAGCGAGAGCTCGTGGAAGACGATGACCTCGTCGATGCGGTTCAAGAACTCCGGCCGGAAGTGGGCCTTGAGGGCTTCGTTGACCCGGCTCTTCATGTGCTCGTACGTCACTGCCTCCGAAGACTTCGAGAAACCCACCCTCGCCTTGCGCAGGTCGGCCGTGCCGAGGTTCGACGTCATGATGAGGACGGTGTTCTTGAAGTCGACGCTGCGACCCTGAGCGTCGGTCAGACGGCCATCCTCGAGGATCTGCAACAGCGTGTTGAAGACGTCGGGGTGCGCCTTTTCAACCTCGTCGAACAGGACGACGGCGAACGGCTTGCGACGGACGGCTTCGGTGAGCTGCCCGCCCTCTTCGTAGCCGACGTAGCCAGGAGGTGAGCCGACGAGGCGGCTGACCGTGTGCTTCTCCATGTACTCGCTCATGTCGAGCTGGATGAGCGACGACTCGTCACCGAAGAGCAGCTCGGCGAGCGCCTTGGCGAGCTCGGTCTTGCCGACCCCGGTGGGGCCGAGGAAGATGAACGACCCCGAGGGCCGCTTCGGGTCCTTGAGGCCGGCCCGCGTGCGCCGGATCGCCCGGGAGAGCGCCTTCATGGCGTCGTCCTGGCCGACGACCCGCTTATGGAGCTCGTCCTCCATGCGCAGCAGGCGAGCGGTCTCCTCCTCGGTCAGCTTGTAGACCGGGATGCCCGTCCAGTTCGCCAGGACCTCGGCAACGACGTCCTCGTCGACGATGTCGAAGAGGTCGACCCCTTCGGCGCGCCACTGCTTCTCGAGCCCGGACTTGGTCTCGAGCGTCTCTTTCTCCTGGTCGTCGAGCCGCTTCGCCTCTTCGAAATTCTGCTTCTCGATGGCGGCTTCCTTGCGCAGCCGTAGCTTCGACAGCTCCTCCTCGAGCTTGCGGTGCTCCGGCGGCGTCGACATGCGGCGGATTCGCAAGCGGCTGCCGGCCTCATCGATCAGGTCGATGGCCTTGTCGGGCAGGAAGCGGTCGGAGATGTAGCGGTCCGCCAGGTTGGCGGCGGCGACGAGCGCCTGGTCGGTGATCGTCACCTGGTGGTGCTGCTCGTAACGGTCCCGCAGCCCCTGCAGGATCTCGATCGTGTGCGGCAGCGACGGCTCCTCCACCTTCATCGGCTGGAAGCGGCGCTCGAGGGCGGCGTCCTTCTCGAGGTGCTTGCGGTACTCGTCGAGGGTGGTGGCGCCGATCGTCTGCAGCTCACCCCGAGCCAGCATCGGCTTCAGGATCGAGGCGGCATCGATAGCCCCCTCGGCCGCCCCGGCTCCCACGAGCGTGTGCAGCTCGTCGATGAACAGGATGATGTCGCCGCGAGTGCGGATCTCCTTCAGCACCTTCTTGAGGCGCTCCTCGAAGTCACCGCGGTAGCGGCTGCCCGCCACGAGGGCTCCGAGGTCGAGGGTATAGAGCTGCTTGCCCTTCAAGGTCTCGGGGACGTCATTGGAGACGATCTGCTGTGAGAGTCCCTCGACGATGGCCGTCTTGCCGACACCGGGCTCGCCGATGAGCACGGGGTTGTTCTTCGTGCGGCGGGAGAGGACCTGCATCACCCGCTCGATCTCACGGTCCCGCCCGATGACGGGATCGAGCTTGTGATCACGGGCGAGCTGGGTCAGGTTCCGGCCGAACTGGTCGAGCACAGCCGAGCCACCAGGGCTCTCCTGGCTCGGGCCGGCGCCGGGGGGAGTCGACTGGGGATCGCGGCCCTGATAGCCGGAGAGCTGCTGGATGACCTGCTGGCGGACCTTGGCAAGGTCGGCACCGAGGCTGATGAGCACCTGAGCGGCCACTCCCTCGCCCTCGCGCACGAGACCGAGGAGCATGTGCTCGGTGCCGATGTAGTTGTGGCCGAGCTGGAGCGCCTCTCGCAGCGAGAGCTCGAGCACCTTCTTGGCTCGGGGTGTGAACGGCGGCGACCCGGTCGGGGCGCTGCCGGCTTGCCCGATTGTCTTCTCGACTTCCTCGCGCACAGCTTCGAGCGAGATGTTCAGCGACTCGAGCGCCTTGGCTGCAAGCCCCTCGCCCTCGTGGATCAGCCCGAGAAGGATGTGCTCGGTACCGATGAAGCTGTGATTGAGGAGGCGCGCCTCCTCTTGAGCGAGGACCAGAACTCGTCTTGCCCGGTCTGTAAAGCGCTCGAACAACTGCCGCTCCTCAATGGACGGTTACTGCGACCAGTCTATAGGGAGGGTGCGCTCTGGCTGCTGGCACCTCGGCCCCGGCTGCCAGAGATATTCGCATCCTTCCCGCTCACTTCAACAACGTTCGATCTTCTCACCTTCCCATACGGTACGGCACCGTCGCTGAGATGAGAATCGGCAGCTACAAAGCCGAGCTTGAGCGGTCCGGGCCAGGATCGCGTGATCGCCGGCGTGCCGCCGGGAGCTTTCGAGTGTCGGTGAGCACGTGCTGTCGCCTAACCTGCCAGTCTGGTGACCGCGCCCGATCTCTTCTCCCTGCCGGTGGACGAGGCCGACATCGCGCGCCTCGAAGCCTGCCTGAGGGACTCGGTGCTCGGTGAGGATCCCTTCCTCAACGAGGTCGCCAGCCATCTCATCGAAGCGGGCGGCAAGAGGCTGCGACCGTCCTTGACCCTGACGGCTGCCACCCTCTCCTCGACGGCCGTGAGCCGGGAAACCCTCCTCGGCGGCGTCTCCGTCGAGCTCGTCCACCTGGCCTCGCTCTATCACGACGACGTCATGGACGAGGCCACGCGCCGTCGCAGCGTCGAAAGCGTGAACGCTCGCTGGGGGAACCTCGTCGCCATCGTCGCCGGCGACTTCCTCCTTGCCAGATCGGCCGAGATCGCCGCCAGTCTCGGCCCCGAGGTGGCGGGCTTGCTCGCGGCCACCCTCGCCCGGCTCTGCCAGGGGCAGGTGGCCGAGGTCCGCTCCGCCTTCCAGATCGAGCGCGACGAGAAGGACTACCTCGGAGCTATTGCCGACAAGACCGCCGCCCTCATGTCCACGGCCTGCCGCGTGGGCGCCATCACGGCCGACCTGGACCGGACCCAGATCGACGACCTGACGGCCTTCGGCGAGTCCTTCGGGATGGTCTTTCAGATCCGCGACGACGTGCTCGACGTCATCGCCACCGAGGAGGAGCTGGGCAAGACGCCCGGCCAGGACCTCTCCGAGGGCATCTACACGCTGCCCGTGCAGCGAGCGCTGGAGGATCGCGTGCACGGGCCGAGGCTGCGGGATCTGCTCGGCAAGCCGCTCTCGGAGCACGAGCGGGACACCGCCCGGGCGCTCATCGCCGCCTCGCCCGGGATCACCGCCGCCAGCGACATGGCGCGGGAGTTTGCCGAACGGGCCGCCGAGTCCGCCCGCCGCCTCGGGGACAACCCCGTCGTGGCGGCCCTCTCGACGCTCAGCATCCGTGTCGCCAACGACCTGGAGCGGACCGCCGGGCAGGCTCGGGAGCGCTTCGAGGCCCTCGCCGGCTGAGGCGCCGTCGTCTCCCTCAGACCTCGTCGCCGGGCTCCCGCCCCGCCTCCGGCCGGAGGGCCGGGAAGAGGAGGACTTCGCGGATGTGGCTGACGTCGGCGAGCATCATGACGAGCCGGTCGATGCCGAGACCGATCCCCCCGAGCGGCGGCATGCCCCGCTCGAGCGCCCGGATGAAGTCCTCGTCCATGGCCATCGCCTCGTCGTAGCCGCGCTCCCGGTCGGCCACCTGGGCGGCGAAACGCGCCCGCTGCTCGTCCGGGTCGAGCAGCTCGCTGTAGCACTCCCCGAGCTCGCGGCCCGCCGCGATGGGCGTGATCCGCTCGGCGTAGCCCGGCTTCGACCGGTGCTTTCGGGTGAGCGGTGACACCGACTGCGGGTAGTCCGTGACATGCACGGGGCCCCACAGGTTCGGCTCCGTCGTCTTGTCATAGATCTCGGCGAGCACCTGACCGGAGTCGTCGCCCGGGCGGATCTCCACCCGGAGCTCGGCGGCGACTGATCGCAGCTTCTCGATCGGAGTGTCGAGGCTGAGCTCGTACCCGGTGACCTCCTGCACGACCTCGGTGAGCGTCGCCTTGCGCCAGGGGGGCGTGAGATCCAGCTGACGGCCGAGGAACTCGATGACCGTGCCGCCGGTCGCCACGCGGGCAGCACCGCTCACGATGTACTCGACGAGCTCGGCCATGTCGAGGTAGTCGGCGTAGGCCTGATAGGCCTCGAGCATCGTGAACTCCGGGTTGTACTTCGGCCCAACGCCCTCATTGCGGAAGATGCGGCCGACCTCGAAGACGCGCTCGATGCCTCCGATCACACAGCGCTTCAGGTACAGCTCCGTGGCGATGCGGAGGTAGAAGTCGGCGTGCATGGAGTTGAAGTGCGTCACGAAGGGCTTGGCGTTCGCCCCGCCCGCTTGCGGGAGGAGCACGGGCGTCTCCACCTCGACGAAACCCCTCGCCGTCAGCAGCTCTCGCACCGCCGCCACCACCGACGAGCGCATGAGGAAACGGTCGCGCACGCCCTCGTTCGCCCACATGTCGACCTCTCGTTGCCGGAAGCGGAGGTCGGCATCATGGACGCCCCGCCACTTGTCACCGAAGCCGTCACGGGCATGGGCGAGCAGCACCCAGGATCGAACCTTGACCGACAGCTCCCCCCGCCGCGTCTTTACCACCTCTCCCGTCGCCCCGATCCAGTCGCCGAGGCTGAGGTGCTTGAAATCGCTGAAGCTCTCCGTGAGCGACTCGAGGGCGAACAGCTGGATCGAGCCCGTCCACTCGCGCAAGGTCGCGAAGGCGAGCTTGCCCTGCACCCGCATCAACATGACGCGACCAGCGACGGTCACGACCTCGCCGGACTCCTCCCCGGCGGCGAGACGACCACCGTAGGCGGAGACGACCTCGCCGACCGGCGTGTGCCCGTCGAAGCGGTAGGGCACCTCCGACGTCGTCACGGCCGGGCGCCGGCGCGCTCGGCGTTGCGCTCGAAGACGAGGCGGAGGCCGTGCAGGGTCAGCCACGGCTCGTGATGGTCGATCTCCCTGGACAGAGGCCGGATGACCGTCGCCAAGCCTCCCGTGGCGATCACGACCGCTTCGCCGAGCTCGTCCTTGATCCGCCTGCAGAGGCCGTCCACGAGGCCTGCGTAGCCGTAGATGACACCGGATTGGATCGACTCCACGGTGGACTTGCCGATGACGTGGCGAGGTTCCACGAGCTCGACCCGGCGAAGGGCTGCCGCCGCTCCGAAGAGCGCGTCCGTCGAGATCTCGATCCCCGGGGTGATGGCCCCACCGAGGTACTCGCCGGCGGCGGAGATGACGTCGAAGGTGGTCGCCGTGCCGAGATCCACGACGATGAGCGGCGGCGCGAAGAGGTCGATCGCACCCACGGCGTTGGCGATCCGGTCGGCGCCGACCTCCTTCGGGTTGTCGTAGAGGATCGGCATCCCCGTGCGGACGCCCGGCTCGATGATGACCGTCGGGATCGGGAACCAACGCTGCGCCATCTCCCGGAGGGCCGAAGTGGCCGACGGCACGGAAGAGGAGATGGCAATGCCCGACAGTCGCTTCGGCAATTCGTCGGCCCGGATGTCGACCCCGACGAGTCGTAGGTAGTCGACGAGGAGGAGGGCATGCTCGTCGGCGGTCCGGTCGGCCACCGTGGCGATCCGCCAGTGGTAGCGGAGATCTGGCAGCTCGCCGGCCAGTCGGCGGACGGACGCGTCCGGTTGCCCGGCTCCCTCGGAGACGTCGGCGAAGACACCGATGACGGTGTGGGTGTTCCCGACGTCGAGGGCGAGCAACACGGCAGATGTCTAATCGGGTTCGGCGGCCGGCTCGGCCGCCAAGTC
>DASPSK010000414.1:0-17661 GCA_035623975.1 Acidimicrobiales bacterium
CGGGCGGGCTCGGTGCGGTCGCGCTGGGCGCGCGGAACGCCGGCGGGCGGCCTCCGACCGCCGATCTGAGCGCCCGCCGCGACCGGGCGGGCTCGGTGCGGTCGCGCTGGGCGCGCGGAACGCCGGCGGGTGGCCTCCGAGCGCCGATCTGAGTGCCGGCCGCGACCTCAGCGTCCCACGTCCCCGGGCTGTGGAGAGGTTCCGAAAACGTGGGGTATGACACAACGCTCTCGTACCATCATCTCTCATGGCCGGCCGGATCGAGCGAGTGCAGCCAGGCGCACCGGCAGAGGCGGCGCTCGGTTCCGAGATCCGGAGGGTGCAGAGTGCCGATCGACTTGCGCCCGTCACCGTCGTCGTGCGCAGCCCGATTGTCGGGCTGTTCCTGCGCCGGCGGCTCGCCGAGGAGGGTGCCTACGCCGCCGTGCGCTTTGGCCCCCTCCACGCCCTCGTGCAGCAGCTCGGGGGCACAGCCGCCGCCGTCGGGGGCCGGCAGCCGCTCACCCAGGTGGCGCTGCGAGCCGCTTCCCGGGTTGCGCTCGCCGAGGTTCCCGGTGTGCTCCGACCTGTCGCCGGCCACCCGGCCACGGAGGCCAGCCTCGCCGCTACCTATCAGGATCTCCGCCAGGCGAGGGCGGCGGAGCTCGAACGGCTCGCGTCCGACAGCCTGCGTGCCCGCGACGTCGTCGCCCTCGTGCGGGCGATCCGCCACCGCCTCGAGGCGGACTACTACGACCCGACCGATCTCGTCGAGGCCGCCATCGCCTGCCTCGGTGAGGGGGTTCACTCCGACGCACTCGACGAGGTGGGCAGCGTCGTCGTCTACCTGCCCGATCCGCTCAACCGGGAGGAGGTCGCATTCCTCGCCGGCTTGGCACAGCACCTGGACGTCCTCGTGCTCGCCGGCCGAACGGGCGACGAGCAGGCCGACAGGACGGTCGACGGCTTCGTCGAGATGCTGGGCGACCGCTTTGGCACCGTCCCAGTCGCCTCGGCTGACTCGGGCCCGCCCGGCGTCGGTCGCTTCGACGGGCTGCTGTCCGCGCCCGATGAGGACGTGGAGGTGCTCGAGGCCGTCAGGCGCCTTGTCGCCCACGCCGAGGCTGGCGGCGATCTCAGCAGTTGCGTCGTCGCCTTTCCCGATGGCGCCGGGTCAGCGGAGATCGGTCGACGCGTCGCCGACCAGCTCAGCACGGCCGGGATCGCCTACAGCGGCGGCGGTCGCCGTCTTCTCGGCGAGACGCGACACGCGAAGCTGCTCACCGGACTGGTGGCGCTGGCCTTGCCGGTGCCACCCGGCCACGAGCTCGACCGGGGTGAGGTCATCGCTTGGCTCGGGAGCGGACCGATCCGCACGGGTCACGGCCTCACGCGAGGCCTTACGACCGTGGGCGGCGAGGAGGGCGTGCCGGTGGGCGCCTGGGACCGCTGCTCTCGGTCGGCAGGCGTCCTGAGCGGGATCACTCAGTGGCGGAGCCGCCTGCGCTCCTACATCGCCCGCTCGGAGGAGACCCAGCCGGACTCCTACGACCAGGCAGGGCGGGTCGCCGGTGATCTGCTCGAGTTCGTCGAGCGCCTCCATGCCCTCACCTCGTCGGCGGCCTCCGCCCAGAGCTGGGAGGCGCTGTGCGCCTGGGCCGAGGGGGCCCTTGAGGGGCTCATCGAGCTCGGCGACGAGCGGACGGAGCTCATCGAGGCGCTGGGCGACCTTGCCCTCCTCGACCGGCTCGACCCACTAGGTCGGTTGCCGGCTCCGGACCGGTTGCGCCGCTTTGCCGCCGGTCTTGAGGTCGCCCTCGAGCGTCCGGCGGGCGAGCGCGGGCGCTACGGCGTCGGTCCGCTGGTCGCGCCGCTCAGCGCCGTCGCCGGCACCAGCTCCGACCTCGTTCTCGTCCTCGGCTGTCGGGAGGGCGAGCTTCCCGCCCGCCAAAGCGACGACCCCCTCGTCCCCCGATTCGAACGCGAGGGCATCGAAGCCCTCGCAGAGCGCGAGCGCGTGGACGACCGTGCCCGGCGATATCTCGTCTCGGTCCTGTGCGCTGCCGGCCACTCGCGGGCGTCCTTCGCCCGCATCGATGTCAGAGAGGGCCGCGCCCTGTACCCGTCACGCTGGGCCAGTGAGCTCGTCAGCGCCAGGCCCATCGAGGTGCCGTCGTTCGCCGGTTCGCTCCGACGGGTCGCCGACGGTGCCAGCGCCGCCGCCGACATCGTCGACTTCGAGCTGGCATCCTTGCTCGAGGGCGCACCTCCGAGCGCCCATGGCTGGTTGGAGCTCCTCGACGAGGATTACCGGCGCCGCCTCGCCTCGACCGCCCGTCGTCGCCAGGGCGGCCTCAACCCGTACGCCGGGTACGTGCCTGCCTCCGGGTCGGCCGAGGACGCCTGGTCGGATCCACTCTCGGCCACGGGTCTCGAGACCTTCGCCAAGTGCCCGTTCCAGTTCTTCGTGAACCGCAAGCTGGGCGTGCGCAAGCTCGAGAAACCCGAGCGCCTCGTCATGATCGACCCTCGTGATCGGGGGACGTTGATGCACGAGGTGCTGGAGGGTTTCTTCGGGGGGATGGAGACCGGGGGCCCCATCACAGCCCTCGACGAGGAGGCGCTCGGGCGCCTGCGGAATCTCGCTGCTGAGCAGTTCGAGCGATTCGAGCTCCTGGGAAAGACCGGCAAAGCGGTCTTCTGGGACACCGAGCGGGCGCGCATCATGGCAGATCTGGAGCGTTACGTCGCCCGCGACATCGCCGACTCCGTCATGGAGGACCGGAGGCCCCTGCACGTCGAGCTCGACTTCGGGGGGGAGGAGCGAGCGGTCGTGGCCGGGGTGGCCGGACGCCAGGTCATGTTTCGCGGGCGGATCGACCGGGTCGACCTGACGGGCGACGGGCGACTCGTCGTCGTCGATTACAAGAGCGGCAAGTCGGACGACTACCAGGAGATCCTCGGCGATCCACTCGGGCGTGGACGCCACTTGCAGCTTCCGATCTACGCGAGGGCGGCCACCGAGACTCTTGGGGGGGCGCTTGCCCTGGGTGGCCCGACTCGAGCCGAGTACCGGTTCGTGCAGGCGGCGGCCGGCTATGCCGTCATCCCGGTCGAGCTCACCGCCGACCTCGAGGGGGAGCTCCAGGAGGTCCTGGCGACCCTCGTCTCGACGATCGACGCCGGCTGCTTCCCGCCGCGTCCCGGTAGCCCCGCGCAGGGGTATCAGTACACCAACTGCCGCCACTGCGACTACGACGCCCTCTGCACGACGGATCGGGCCGAGCTGTGGGAGCGAGCCAGCGTTGATGGCGAGATGAAGGCCTACACCGAACTCGTTTCGGGACCGGCATGAGCACGCCGGGTGACGACGGGAGGCTGGCGGATGCCGGGGCGCGTCGTTCCATCGAGTACCGCCTCGACTCGACTCTGTTCGTGGAAGCCGGCGCCGGTTCGGGCAAGACGAGCGCTCTCGTGTCCCGGATCGTCCAGCTGCTCAGGTCGGGCACCTGCAAGCTCGATGAACTGGCAGCGATCACCTTCACGGAGGCAGCTGCCCTCGAGCTGAGGATGCGGGTGCGCAAGTCGCTGACGGCGCTTGTGGAAGGTGGACGCGACGAGCCTGAGCGGCGTCGCGTGCAGGACGCGCTCGACCACTTGGACGAAGCGGCCATCTCGACGATCCACGGTTTCTGCCAGCGGCTGCTGGCGGAGCATCCCATCGAGGCGGGCCTGCCCCCCCGCATCGAGATCCTCGACGAAGTGCGCCAAAGCCTCGCCTGGCGGGAGCACTGGTCCCAGGTGCTCGACCAGCTGGGGGGCGACGCCGGCACGCGCCGTCTCCTCGGCATCGCCGCCCTCCTCGGTGTGAGGCCCACCCACCTGGAGGATCTGGCGAGGGAGGTGGCCGAGGAGTGGGACCATTGCGGCCGGGTGGCGCCAGGCGCCGCCGCCATCATCGCCACCGTGGCGGCTGCGGTCGAGCAGGGCACCTCGGCCGTCCTGTCCAGCCTCGACCGGGCCCTCGAGCTGGAGGCCTGCTGCACCGACGCCGGCGACCCCCTGCTGGCTCGGTTGCGGGAGATCCGGGAGTTTCGGGAGCTGCTGGCCGGAGCGGGCGTCGACACGGGCGATGACGCCGGCGACCCCCGGCTTGCCGTGCTGGCCGCGTCACAGCCGACTCTGCGTGTGGGCAACGCCGGGAGGAGGGAGGCATGGACCTGTGACGTCGGCGAGGTGCGCGGCCATGTCGAGGACGCCCGCACGGCCCGGGCACAGGTCGTGTCGGACGTGGCGGACGCCGTGCTCCCGGCGCTCGTGGCGACGTTCGACGTCGTCGCCCGAGAGGCGGCCCACCGCCGGCGGGCCGAGGGCGAGCTCACGTTCCACGACCTCCTCGTGCTCGCCCGCGACCTGCTCGTGGACAACCCGGGGGTGCTCGGGCACGTGCGGCGCAGGCTCAGGTATCTGCTCATCGACGAGTTCCAGGACACCGACCCGTTGCAGCTCGAGATCGCCGAGCTGATCGGCAGCGGGCGACCTGCACAGGGCGGAGGACCCGGGGGTGGCGGAGCCGGCGCCCCGGCGGCCGTTGTTGCCGGCCGGTTGTTCTTCGTAGGCGATCCGAAGCAGTCGATCTATCGGTTCCGCGGCGCCGATCTGGCCGCTTACGAGCTCGCCCGGGATCGCCTCGCCGAGGGCGGCCCGCTCGTCCTCACGTCCAATTTCCGCTCGGTTCCCGGCATCCTCGAGTTCGCCAACGAGTGCTTCTCCAGCTTGATGGCGGGAAGCTACTCGCAACTGGATCCGGTGCGGCCGGCCACCGGCCGTGCAACGCCGGTGCGCCTCGTGGGCGGTGCGCTCGATCGTGGGCTGCGGCGTCACGACCAGCGCGTCGTCGAGTCGGAGGCGTGTGCCGCCGTCATCGAGAGGGCGGTGAGGACCGAGGGTTGGATCGTCGGCGAGGGTGACGAACTCCGTCCGGCGAGGATGAGCGACGTCGCCATCCTCGTCCCGCGGCGAACAGGCATCGACGAGCTGGAGGCGGCGCTCGATTCCCGCGGCATCGGCTACCGGGTCGAGAGCGTCTCGCTCATCTACCGCAGCCAGGAGGTCAGGGATCTCCTCGCCCTCTGCCGGGCGATCGACGACCCTGCTGACCAGGTAGCCCTGCTGGCGACGCTCCGCTCGCCCGCCTTCTCCTGCAGGGACGACGAGCTGTACGCCTACCGGCGGAGCGGCGGCCTCTGGACGGTCGAACAGCCGCCGGAGGCCCCAGCCGGGGCGCCCGGTGGAGACGTCGCAGCCCGGGAGGCGGACGCGAGGACGCCCTCTGGCGCAGCCGTCGCCGAGGCGTTGCGGACCCTGCAGGGCTACAGGGCGCGGCGCTTCGCCCTCGGCCCCGTCGGTCTCCTCACCGAGGCCGTGCGAGACCGGCGACTGCTGCAACTGGCGGCTGGGTCACCGAGGGCGCGGGAGTCCTGGCGGCGTATCCGGTTCCTCATCGAGCGAGCGCGCGCCTTCGTCGAAGGCGGCGGTGGAGGTTTACGGGAGTTCGCCGACTGGGTGGACGAGCAGCTCTCCGAAGGGCTCCGCTCGGTCGAGTCGGTCCTGCCGGAGCCCGACGAGGACGTCGTCCACATTCTCACGGTGCATGCCGCCAAGGGTCTCGAGTACCCGATCGCCGTGCTCGCCGGCTTCGGGACGTCCGACGACGTCCCTCGCGGCGTCGGTCGCAAGGTCCTCCGGGCGGATGGGCGAGTGGAGGTGCACCTGAAGGCGGAGCTGCGGACGAGGGGTTTCGAGCTGCTGAAGACCGCCGATCAGGCCCTGGATCGAGCCGAGGCCATCAGGGTCCTCTACGTGGCGGCGACACGGGCCCGCGACCACCTCGTCGTGTGCGCCCACCACGTGCCGGGCGAGGGGACGCTCGGTCAGCGCCTGTTCGAGGCGGCGCGAGAGGCGCTCGAGCGCCGCCCCGGCTTGTGGGAGGCGATCGACGACCTCGTCGCCGACTCCGGCGACGACGAGCTGCTCCCACCGCCTTCAGGGCGGGCGGCTGCGATTTCGGCCGCCGCCCTCGGCTCGGCGACGCAGGGTTCGCTCTTCGACCTGGCCGCTGTCAACGCCTCGCCAGACGCACCCGCGGGCCGAGCGACCCATCGCCTCGCCACGTCGCCCGAGGCCTGGCGCGCCTGGGGGCGCGAGCGGGCGGAGCTGCTCTCTCGAATAGGCCGGCGGCGCAGCGTGCGAGCGACAGAGGTCGCCGAGCTTGCTGGGCTCGGCTGGGCTGGCAGCGGCACCCGCGCGGGTGTCAGCGACGGAGGCGACTGGTGGCCGGAGGCCGACTGGGCAGCGGAGGCCGGGGGGTCGCCGGACGGCCAAGATTCCGGCCGCGCCCGCCGCCGTGGTCGGGGAGGCACGCAGCTCGGCCGGGCCGTGCACGCCAGCCTGCAGGCCATCGGGATCGAGGCAGCCCGGCGGATCGCCGGCGGCGAGACACCGGGGGCTGAGCTCCGCCAGCTAGCCGAGGCGCAGGCGCGGGCCGAGGGCATCGGCGGGCGTACCCATGAGGTCGAGGCACTCGTGGCGGCGGCCCTGTCGAGCCGGACGGTGAAGGCCGCCTTTGCCTCTGGCCGACCTCGACGAGAGGTCTACGTCGCCACCACCGTCGGCGAGGTCGTGCTCGACGGGTACGTGGATCTGTGTTTCGAGGACGGCGACGGCCTGACCGTCGTCGACTACAAGACCGACACCGTGCGGGACCATGCGGAGGTGGAGGAGTCGGCCGAGCGATACTCCCTGCAAGCGGCCGCATATGCGCTCGCCCTCGGCGACGCCACGGGATTGCCCGTGCGGCGCTGCGTGCTCGTCTTCCTCTCGCCCCCCGGGCGCCCCATCGAGTTCGAGGTGTCTGACCTGAGCACGGTCGTCGAGCGGGTGCGATCAGTCGTGCAGGCAGCGGCGTGATCAAGTACCTCGGCTCCAAGCGCCGCCTCGTCCCTGCCATCAGCGCCCTCGCCCGCGCCGTCGGGACCCGCAGGGCCCTCGACCTCTTCACGGGCACGACCCGTGTCGCCCAGGCGCTCAAGCGAGACGGGGCGCACGTCACCGCCGTCGACTCGGCCACTTACTCCCACGTCCTCGCCCAGACCTACGTGGCGACCGACGGGGGCAGCATCGACCCGGCAGCGCTGGCGGAAGCGCTGGCGGGCCTCGCCGCCCGGCGGCCGCAGCGGGGCTACGTCACGACCGTCTTCTGTGAACAGGCTCGCTACTTCCACCCGGACAACGGTGCCCGCATCGACGCCATCCGGGACGGCATCGAGAGCTATGCCGGCTCGGCCCTCTACCCGATCCTGCTGACGAGCCTCCTCGAAGCAGCCGACCGAGTCGACTCCACCACCGGCCTGCAGATGGCCTTCCTCAAGCAATGGGCGCCCAGGGCGCTCAAGCCGCTCCAGCTGCGCCCGCCCGCCCTCATCAGCGGTGCGGGCGCTGCCGTGCTCGGCGACGCCCTCGAGACGGCCCGCTCCGAGGGGGGCGAATTCGACTTCGTCTACCTCGATCCCCCCTACAACCAGCATCGCTACTTCTCCAACTACCACGTCTGGGAGACGCTCGTGCGCTGGGACTCGCCGGAGCACTACGGCATCGCCTGCAAACGGGTCGACTGCCGCCAGGCGTCCTCTCACAGCCGCTTCAACCGCCGCGCCTCCATGGCCTCAGCGCTGGCGGAGGTCATCGAGGCCGTGCGCGCCGGCCTGCTCGCCGTCTCGTACAACGACGAGGCCTGGCTTACGCTCGAGGAGCTGACGGCCATGTGCGCCCCGAGAGGGCAAATCGGCGTGCTCAGCTTCGACTCGAAGCGCTACGTCGGCGCCCAGATCGGCATCCACAACCCGCGAGGGGTCAAGGTCGGCGAGATCTCCCACCTGAGGAACACCGAGATCATCGTCCTCTCGGGCGCAGCCGACCTCGTGGAGGCGGCCTTGGCGGCGGGGCAGGGCGAGCTCGACACCGTGGCGGGCTGAGCACGCCTGCGGCCGTCCGAGCCGGCACGTGAGGTGGGTCACCGGCGGGACTGCGGGCGGCCTACGGGGCCCGTTCCCGGCCTATCCGCGCAGCCACCACACCCAGGCCCCGCCGATCCGCTCAGGTACGACCCGGGTGGCGGCATCGACGATGGCGGCCAGCTCGAGGGGCTGTTCCAAGGCGCCGTAGCCGGCGTACTCGACGACGACGCTGACGTGCCATGCCAGCAGGTCAGCCCGCACGCCGGTGACTTCGTTCGGCGTTGGCTTGGGTGGGAGCAAGCCGACCTGAGCGTCCTGGAACGCCAGGTACGCGGGGCTGGGGAGCATCTGGCCCGTGGGCAGCCGGGGGTTCTGCGACGGGATGAAGCCGTAGCCCGCCACGAGGTCGTAGGGCATGTACTCCTCCGCCTGCCAGACGAGCGGGTCGGCGGCAAAGCCGTTCGGCACCGGGTACCCGAGCAGCACCGTGCCGGCAGGCAGTTCACGCAGCGCCCTCGACCGGTAGACGGCGGGCACGGCGATGCGCCGCACGGCGTACGGGATGGGTGACCCGAGAGCCGGGGAGGCGAGCGCCACGATTCCGAGACCGAGGCTGAGAGCGCCCGCGCCAAGCCGCCGGCGGCGCTGGGAGGCGGACGTCAGCCGGGAGCCGTACCCGGGGGCCCGGGTCGTCCACCATGCCCAGGTTCGATCGAGGACGATGGCGAGCGCGAGCGACAGGAACATGTCGACCATGAGGGTGAAGCGCACTGGCAGGAGGTTCTTCAGCAAGGGCAGATGGCTGAAGAGCTTGTCAGGCAGCGGGATGAACGTGTTGAAGTTCGGGCTCCAATGGACCGTTCGCCCGAGGGCGAAGATCAAGGCGATGCCGGCCATGGCGACGGAGAAGCGCAGCATCCCGCTGCGGATGCGCCAGCACCCGATGGCGACGACAAGGAGGAGGGGAACGCCGACATAGGCCGCCTGGATCGACTGAGGCCAGCTGCCCACTGGCCACAGCCACGTCCGCAGGACGGCGACGAAGGCATAGGGATCGGCGAAGACCGTGCCGGCGAAGCGGCGCGGCCCGGCGATGAGCTCGTAGATGGGGTAGGCGAGAAGCCCCCCGGCGACGAGCACGCCGGTCCCCAAGCCGAGGGTGGCCCGACGCCACCTGAGCCTGGCCTCCCGGGGGTATCGCAGGGCCAGCAGGGCGATTCCGCAGATGGCCAGCATCGCCATGATCGCCATGACCTCCTGTCCGGTGAGGAACTGGGCTGCGAAGACGACCCCGAGGAGGGCTCCTTTCGCGAGCGGGCGCCCGCGCCCGGCCACGAGGAGGTCGTCGAAGAGCACGAGGGCGATCGGAGGGAAGAAGAGCACGCTGAGGTGGAGGTGCCCGGCGAGGAGGTTGCCGAGCACGAACGGTGAGAAGCCGTAGAAGAGGCAGGCGAGCCAGCGACCCGGGGCGAAGGGCGCCCAGCGCCGGAAGGCGAGGAAGGCCGCCAGTGAGTTCAACACGGGCGCGAGGACGACAGCCATGTTGAAGGAAACGAGCGGGCCGAAGAGCTCGGTCACGGGTGTCATGAGCAGGGACGGCAGAAGGATGCTCGTGTTGACGACGAGGTTGATCCCCTTTGGGGCGAACATCGCCGTCGAGAAGCACGGGTTGAGGCCGTGCCCGAGCGCATGGGGCACCCAGGCGAGGAACCAGACGTCCTGGTCCGGATCGCCGAACCCGCCGGCGGCGATCCCGTGGGCAAAGCCGAGCGCCCAAAGGTGCCACCAGAGGAGGGCGGAGATGGCGAGGTAGCCGAGAGCGGCGGCGAGAACGACTCCGGCCCGGCGCACACGCACGCCGGAACAGTAGTGAAGCGGGTCCGAGAGGCGGGGTTGGTTGCCGGGTTGAAGCGACTGCCTGCAGTGAGCGCACCGTGTGCCCGGCGGTCACGCTGGGCACACGGTTCGGGTCAGGGCGAGCCCATCCGCGCCATGGCTACCGCCGGCTGGGTAGGGTGCCCGCCGTGGCCGGCCTGTCCGTGACCGATCAGCTCGGGAGGGTGGTGGCGACGCTACCGAACGGACAGGTGCGCGAGGGCCAGCGCGTCATGGCCGAAGCCGTCGCCAGGTGTCTCGCCTCGGGCGGCGCCAGGCGGGTGGCCGACGGCGTTACGGGCGGCCGGGGAGGGGATCACAGCAGCCATCCCGTCCACGTCGCAGTGTGCGCTGGCACGGGCACGGGCAAGTCGTTCGCCTACCTCGTCCCCGCCGTGCTCTCGGGTACCTGCGTCGTCGTGGCGACAGCCACGAAGGCGCTCCAGGACCAGCTGGCGACGAAGGACCTTCCCCTCGTCGCCCGCAGCCTCCAGCTCACCCGGCCCATCCGATGGGCCGTTTTGAAGGGCCGCGCGAACTACCTCTGCCGCCAGCGCATCGCCGAGATGGAACAAGCCGGCCGGCAGGCGAGCCTGGAGGGGCTCGGCCCGCCGTCGAGGCCACGCAACGGCTCGATCAGCGCGGAGGTCGGGCGGCTCGTGCAGTGGTCGGAGACGACGAGGTCGGGCGACCGGGCAGAGCTCGACTTCGAGCCCCAGCCGGCGGCCTGGTCGGCCGTCAGCGTGGGCGCTGACGAGTGCCCGGGCGCCCACCGGTGCCCGTCCGGCGCCGACTGCTTCACCGAGCGCGCTCGCGCCCTGGCCGGGGTCGCCGATGTCGTCATCGTCAACCTGCACCTGCTCGGCGCGGACATACGCAGCGGCGGAGCCGTCCTTCCCGAGCACGGGGCGCTCGTCGTCGACGAAGCACACGAGCTCGAGGACGTGCTCGCCGCCTGCCTCGGCGTGGACGTCAGCCCGGGTCGCCTGCGTGGCATCGCCGTGGGCGCCCGGGCCGCCCTCGAGGCCACCCGCGGGACCACCCACGAGGGGAGCGCCGCCGCCAGCCGGAGCGGAGGCGCCAGGCGCCGGGCACGCCCGGCCGCGGGCCACGAAGCCGTCGATGGCCTGATGGCGGCGGCCGGGCGCTTCGAGGAGGCTCTCGCCCCCGCCAGGGACCAGCGCCTCGGTGCCGGGCTGGGGGAGCCGGTGGGCGACGCCGTCCGGCTGACGATCTCGCGGCTTGTCGGGCTCGAGCACGAGCTGCGCAGGGCGTCAGGACCGGCCGGGGGCGGCGGCGACCCGGGCGTTGACGATGCCGGGGCCCCGCGTCGCCTGCGGGCTCTGCTCGGCGTCGAGCGCTGCCGCCAGGAGTTGGAGTCCTGCCTTCTCGCCGGCGGGAGCGATTCGCCCACCGGCCACCCGGGGGGCGAGGAGGTCGTCTGGGTGGCCGGCGGTGACCGCCAGTCCCTTCGTTCGGCCCCGCTCGACGTGAGCGCGTTCCTCGCCTCCCAGGTGTTCGCCGAGAGACCCGTCGTCCTCACGAGTGCCACGCTCCCGGCCGGGCTCGCCCAGCGGCTGGGCGCCCCCGCCACCACCGTCAGCGAGCTCGACGTCGGCAGCCCCTTCGACTACGCCCGCAACGGCCTTCTCTACTGCGCGGCCCGACTGCCCGACCGGCGCAGGCCCAAGGCCGAAGCGGCCATCCACGAGGAGCTCGAGACGCTCGTGCGGGCGGCGGGCGGGCGCACGCTCGGGCTGTTCACGAGCTACCGGAGCATGCAGGCGGCGGCCGAGGCCCTCCGCCCGCGCATCCCCTGGCCCGTGCATGTGCAGGGCGACCTGCCAAAACCGGCGCTGCTGCAGGCCTTCAGCTCCGAGGAGGCCGCATGCTTGTTGGCGACGATGGGTTTCTGGCAGGGCGTCGATGTGCCCGGTCCGACGCTCTCGCTCGTCGTGATCGACCGGCTGCCGTTTCCTCGGCCGGACGAGCCCCTCCTGGCTGCACGGCGGGAGGCGGCCGGCGCCCTGGGCTTCCGCCTCGTGGATCTACCGCGGGCAGCCACCCTGCTCGCCCAGGGTGCCGGCCGGCTCATCCGCACCGAGACGGATCGGGGCGTCGTCGCCGTGCTCGATGCCCGCCTGGCGACGGCCAGTTACTCCGGCTACCTCGTAAAGGCCCTCCCACCGATGCGCCGGACGAAGGAGCGGGCGGAGGCCGTCGCCTTCCTGGAGGCGATGCGGGAGGCGCCGGCGAAGGCGGAGGGGGAGACGGAGCCGCCGGGGCCGTCGCCGGCGGAGGCGCGGGCGCCCACGCCGAGTTCGGCGGCCGCAAGCGCCTGAGCTACACGTCCTCCTCGTAGAGGGGCTCGCCCCGGCGCAGCCGGGTGGCGATGCGGACCACCTGCGACCGCTCCCGCCGGGTGGGCGTGTGTGCCGCCAGGAAGCGCGCCGCGCCCACGAGGATGAGCCAGCCCTGTTCGCTGCCGACGGGCCAGGCCGCATACTGGCGTACGGCGGCCTCGTAGATCTGGAACCAGTGGAACTGAGCGTCCTCGGTGAGAAGTGCCCGCCCGAGCGAGGCGATCAACTGGTCCGGGTCGCCGCCACCGGCGAGATAGCGATAGGCGATCTGGCCGGCGTCGTCCACGCCGCCCTCGCGGTCCCAGCACACCTGCAGCTCGGAAAGACCGGCCTCTGCGGAGGGCGCCGACGCCGACGCCGAGGGCTGCCGTGCCGCCGGCACGTTCAAGAAACGATCGAGGTACACCCGCATGGCCCCTTGGTACACGCCGCGCAGGAGCTCGACCGAGGGTGCCCGCAGGACGGATTGGTGGACGGCGTTGGCCGCGGTGAAGGCGTGGTGGACCTCGTTCCAGTCGCCGTGGTCGTTCTGGGTGTGGAAGCGGACGATTCGCAGGGCGGCGGCATAGGCCACGGCACGGGCGAGCTGCTCGGCGGAGGCGCCGGCGTCGAGGGCGCGGTCGAGGCAGCCGATGATGCCGACGGGGTCGTCCGACAGCAGCACCCACGCGAGGGCGTCCACGTCCTCGTCGGCGAACTCCGCCGACAGCTCGGAGCGCCCCGCCGCCGCCACGAGACGGGCGCGCAGCACGTCTGCGGTTGCCGAGGCGGACAGGAGCACGGTCAGGTCAACCGGATGACGCCAGGCGGCCTCCTCCTCATGGCGCTGGGCGGAGGCCGTCTGGGCCACGAGCGTCGTCAACACCTCCTCGGCACGCCCCCAACCGATGTGCTCGAGGCACTCGAAGGCCTTGTTCGTGAAGTCGATCGTGTGGCCCTCGTTTACGAAGACGTGGTCGGTCACCGCCGCCGACATCATGGCGGCGACGCCGGCGGCGTCGTGACCGGCGGCGATGGCGGTGGCAAGCGTCCGCTCGGCTGCCTCGGCCGAGCGGGTGTCGATGAAGCGGCGGTACCACGTGCTCAAGCGCTCGATCGGGAGGGCGGACTCGAGGGGCATGAGCGGAAAGCGGGGTGATCGGCCCACCGTGTCCCCCGAGAGGAACGCCAGGCCGTGCACGATGGCAAGGGGCCGTTCGGCCGGATCGAGCAGCGGCAAGACGTTCGCCATCGCCACGAGCACCGTCAGTCCCGGACCCCAGCCCTCCGCCCGGTACTTCGTCCCGAAAGCCACCCCCGACTCGACTATCTCCTCAGCCGCGACACCCGCCTCGAGCAACCCGAGCACCGCCTTCGCGATCACGAGGGTGATGCCCTGCTCGAGCCCTTCCTCCAGGCGGCGATAGAGGCGGCTCACCCGGTCCGAGTCGGGCGATGCCAGCACGTGCACGTCGCCGTCGGTGATCTCCACCGGAAAGGCGGGCACGTCGTCGGCAAAGGGGTCGAGCGTCCCGCCGGAGGCGAGGTCGAAGCGGGCGTGGTGCCAGTGGCAGGTGAGCAGGCCGCCCTGCACGGTCCCCCGTCGCAGGGGAAAGCCCATGTGGGGGCATCGGTCCTCCACGGCGTACACGTCACCTTCGTCGTAGAAGACGCAGACGGGGCGGGTGCCGAGCTTGGCGGTGAGGCAGCCCCGCTCGGCCAGCTCGGCGAGCGTGCCGACCCTGACTCTCTCAGGCGGTGCCATCGTCGACAACGGTACGCTCGCCCGGGCGGATTTAGCAAGAGTTGTGTTGTTAAATAGGCGGGTTGTGGCGGCAGTGGCGGGTCGTCAGTAGCCGAGACGCTCGATGAGCTCGGGCCGGCGCTGCCACGACTTCTCGACCTTGACGAACAGCTCCAGGTACGCCCCCTCGGGCAGCTGCTCGCGGACGGCGACGCCGGCAGCCTTCAGCACCGAGCCTTTCTTGCCGATGACGATCGCCTTCTGCGACTCTCGTTCGACGACGATCTCGCAGCGGATGCGGGGCCACTCCCACTCCGTGACCCGGCAGGCGATCGAATGGGGCAGCTCCTCCTCGGCGTGGCGGATCAGCTGCTCGCGTACGAGCTCGGCCACCCAGAAGGCCTCGGGCACGTCGGTGACGGTGTCGGGGGGGAAATAGCGCGGCCCCTCCGGCAGCCGGCTGACGAGATGCTCGACGAGAGCGGGCACCCCGTCCCCTGTGCGGGCAGAGATGGGGAAGTACTCCGCCTCGGCGATGCCGAGGTCGGCGGCGGCCCTCGCGAGGTGATCGAGCACGCTCGCCCGGCTCGCCCGGTCCGTCTTGTTCACGGCCACGATCGTCCCGGCCGGGAGCCGCTCGGCGATGAAGCGGTCGCCCGGCCCGATCGGGGTGTTCGCCTCCACCATGAGCACGCACAAGTCGACGTCGGAGATGGTGTGGGAGGCCGTCGCGTTCAGCCGCGTCCCGAGGGCGGTCTTCGGCTTGTGGATCCCGGGTGTGTCGAGGAAGACGACTTGGGCGTCAGGGCGGTCGAGCACGCCGCGCACTCTCGTGCGGGTCGTGTGCGGAACCGACGCCGTGATCGTGACCTTTGTGCCGATGATCTGGTTGAGCAGCGTGGACTTGCCGACGTTCGGCCGACCGAGGAGGGCGACGAAACCCGACCGGAACCCTGTCGGCTCGGTCGCCTCTCGCAGCTCACTCATCGGCTCTGGCGTCCGCCTTGGCATCGAGCCGTTCTTCTGGCCTGTCAGAGGCGCCGGCGATCGCCCTGCCGTCCGTCTCCACGTCGAGGCTCGAGGGCGCCGAGGGCGCCGAGGGCGCCGAGGGCTCGGCCGGCTCTGCGGCCGGGGCCGGCGCCGAGTCGACCACCAGGGCGGCCGGGATGTGCTCCTCGAGGTGGAGGGCCGGGCGCTTCTCGAGCGCCTCGACGGTCACCGAGCCGATCCGCTGGCCCCTCACGTTGCCGGCGACGAGACGGTAGCCGTCGACCTCGATCTCCTCGTCTTCGCTTGGGATGTGTCCGGCTTGGGCCATCATGAGCCCACCGATCGTGTCCCAGTCATCGCCGAGCGGGAGCTCGGCGCCGAGGAGGTCGTTGACCTCGTCGACAGGCATGATGCTGGGCACGCGGAAACGCCCGTCCTCCAGCGGTACGACCGTCGGCTCGACGACGTCGTACTCGTCGGAGATCTCGCCGACGAGCTCCTCGATGAGATCCTCGAGGCTGACGATGCCGGCCGTACCGCCGTACTCGTCGACGACGATGGCGAGGTGGAAGCGCTCCCGCTGCATCTCGCGCAGGAGGGGGGCCACCCGCTTGGTCTCGGGCACGAAGTGGGGGGCGCGGGCGATCTCGCCGACGGGGCGGTCTGCCTGCCCTCGGCGGACGGCGAGGACGAGATCCTTCGTGAAGGCGATACCGACGACGTTGTCGATGTTGCCTTCGTAGACGGGCAGCCGGCTGAAGCCGACGGCGATGGCCCCCTCGAGGACCGGTTCGGCGAGCGTGGAGGCCTCGAAGGCGACGATGTCCGGACGGGGGACCATGACCTCGCGGACGATCGTGTCACCGAATTCGATGATGGAGTGGATGAGCTCGCGCTCGTCGCTCTCGATCGCCTCCTCTTCGACGGCCACGTCGGTGAACGCCAGCAGCTCGGACTCTGTCACGTCGCTGCCCTTGTGCGGCCGTCGCCCGCCCGGGGTGAGAAAGCGGGCGATGCCGATGAGCCCGGACGACAGGACCCTCACCGGCGGGAAGCGCACGAAGGCGGACACGATGGGCGCCGCCAGCAGGGCGGCCCGATCGGTGTTGCGCACCGCCCACTGCTTGGGCACGGCTTCGCCGAACAGGAAGATCACGACGACTTCGAACAGCGTCGCCACGGCGACACCGAGGGCCCCGAAGACGTGGGCGGCGATCACGCCGACGAGCGTGGCTGCCACCAACTGGCAGCAGAGCACGAGCAGCAGCACGGGGGCGAGGAACCGCTCCGGCTGGTCCACGAGCCTGCGCAGCGACTTGGCGCCGCGGGCGCCCGAATCCTCCAGCGCCTTGGCCCGCGCCCGGGACGTGCGCGTGAGCCCGGTCTCGGCCAGTGCCAGCACGGCCGAGGCGAAGATCAGCGCGACGACGGCGACGAGGATCCAGCTGTCGCCGGGGCTCCAGGCGATCCTCGCGAGCTCGGAGGTCATGACGGCGTCTCGCGGTAGTGACGCCCGAGCAGCTCCTGCTCCAGGGCCTCCATGGCCACGGCCTCCTCCTCGTCCTCGTGGTCCATGCCGAGCAGGTGCAAGATGCCGTGCACGAGCAGGAGCGCCAGCTCGTCGTCGTAGCTGCCCGTGTGCTCCGGGGCGTTGCGCGCCGCCACCTCCGGGCAGATGACGACGTCGCCGAGCAGCAGCGGGATACCCGGGCCGGGTGACTCGTCCTCGTAGTCCTCCAGGCGGCGGCCGGGACCGCTGCCGGGAGGGCTGATCATCCCGGGCGGCCCGATGGGCAGCGTGAGGTCGTCCTCGATCGGGAACGAGAGGACGTCGGTGGGGCCCTCCCGGCTGAGGAATCGCTCGTTCAGGGAGCTGATGGCGGCCTCGTCCACGAACAGGACGTTCACCTCCACGTCGGCGCCGAGACCGCGGTCGACGAGGAGACGTTCGGCGAGCGCGCTCCAGCGCCTGACATCGACCGGCTGCTGGGACTGCTCGTCTGCCACGAACACCTCGACACCCACGAGCGTGCTCAGCTCACGTGCGAGATCGGGGCCGCCTGGCCGGAGGCCGGACCGGCCTCGCTCGCTCGGCCGCCCGGAATGGTGATGCCTGCTTGGGCGGCGGCGAACCGGTCGTAGGCGTTCACGATCTCGCGGACGATGCGATGGCGAACGACGTCGGCTTGAGTGAGGTGGACGAAGGCGACGCCTTCGATCCCGCCGAGGACGGGCTCGAGACCGATGAGACCGGAGCGGCCGCCGGGGATGTCCACCTGGGTGGCGTCACCGTTCACGACGACCCGCGACCCGAAACCCACCCGCGTGAGGAACATCTTCATCTGCTCGGGCGTCGTGTTCTGCGCCTCGTCGAGGATCACGAAGCTGGAGTTGAGCGTGCGACCGCGCATGTAGGCGAGGGGGGCCACTTCGATCGTCCCGCGCTCCATGAGGCGTTGCGTGCCTTCCGGCTCGAGCATGTCGTAGAGGGCGTCATAGAGCGGTCGCAGGTATGGGTCGACCTTGGCAAGGAGATCACCGGGGAGGAAGCCGAGGCGCTCACCCGCCTCCACGGCCGGTCGCGTGAGGATGATGCGGTGGACCTGTTTGGCCTGCAGCGCCTGCACGGCCAGGGCCACGGCAAGGTACGACTTGCCCGTGCCGGCAGGGCCGATGCCGAAGGTGACGATGTTGGCGGCGATGGCGTCGGTGTAAC
>DASPSK010000431.1:0-10355 GCA_035623975.1 Acidimicrobiales bacterium
CTACGGCCACCAGGCGTGGGCGCAGCCCGTGGCCCGAGCCGGTGAGCCCGCTCGCCAAAGCTGGTACGCCGGCGAGAAATGGCGCGCCCGCCAGCAACGAGGCGGCCGCCGTCACCAGCCGGCGCCCTCGCCCTGAGCGCGCCGAGCTCTTGCCGTCCGGCCGCCCTCCGGGCGCGCCGCTTCCGTGGACGAGTGCGGCTTTCGACACGATGCCTCCTTGCAGCGCCACGCCTCACTGCGCGGCCATCTCGTGATCTGCACGCTGCCCGGAGCCCGCCCCCAAGGCCTTGGCACCGTCGCTCCAGCGGCTGCGCGGTGCGCCGCGCGCCCCCGATGGGGTTTCTAGCAAGGGACCGTCACGGCGTCAATCCCAGGCTCCGAGGCGCCTCCCGTCAGCGCTGTGGTCAGGGAAGTCCCGGTGCGCTGACGGGCGCAGGCGCCTCACGGCTCCCACACCGAGTTGTCGTGAGCGAAGAGGACGCGGGCTGGGTCGAGGTCCTGCAGTCGCGCGATCCAAGCCGGACCGAGCGGAAGCGGTGGCCCGTGGCCCTCCTGCTCTGCCCGCCAGGCAAGCACGTCGGCGGAGTAGGCCGCCGCCGTGTCATGGCTCTGGCCCGCCATGATGACAGTGCCGTCGTCGCATCGGACGGCGAGCGACTGGTGGCCCGTCGTGTGCCCGGGGGTCGGCAGCACGAGTACGCCGGGCAGGACCTCGGCCTCGCCGTCGAGCAATTCGTAGCGCAGACCTGGCGCTTCGACGAGCTCAGGGAGCGTGTAATCGGGTGTCGTTCGGGCGGCCTCGAGTTCGATGCGCTGGGTGAGGATCGGCCGTCCGGAGAGCTCCGGGTTGCCGCCGCAATGGTCGAAATGCAGATGACAATTGATCACGAGGGCGATGTCACTGACGGCGCATTCGACGCCGGCGAGCGCCTCGGGCAAGCTCCGGCGACGAGGTCGGTAGTGGTCATCGACCTCCGGGTGGCTGCCCATCCCCGTGTCGAATAGGACGATGCCACGGGGGTGGCGCACGAGGTAGCCCAGGCACGGCTCGACCCGAGCCACGCCCGTGCCGGTCTCCTCGGAAGGCCGGACGAAGTAGCCGAAGTCAACCCGTTGCACCTCTGCCGTGGTCACGATCGCCACCTTCCTCCATCGGGCGGGCCGGTCTCCATCGGGCGGGCCGGTCGATGTCCTGAACTGCTGAGCCAGCTCGCGTACCAGCCGCTGGCGGACCCCTCCGCTGCTACCCCGTCCACGTCCCAATTCGTGCTCTATCTCGCCACCGCCGCCCTGGCCATGCTCGCCCTCGTGGCGGTGCGCAGGTGGGCTGGTGGCGGTGCGCAGCTGGTCCCCCGCCTATCCGCCCGACCAAGCCCGGTGAACCGCGCCCTGCTCAGGGCGCTCCCGCCTCGGGTGCGGCGGGTACGGCGCGTACCCGCCGCCCGGTGATGAGACTCGGAGAGATGCGCACGAGGATGTCCTTCGGCCCCGTCCAGGGTATCTCCGCCCGCTCGCGCAGGCGTGGGCTGTCGAATTGGCTGATGTCCTCCGCCCGACCGTGCACGATCACACTCCAGCCGGAACGGTCCGCCACCTCGATCCGGTCGACTTCGAAGACCACGTCACCAGGCAGTCCCAGCATCTTGCGTCCCTGATTCGTGCGGAAGACGATCCCGTCACCGTCCAGCCCGTAATTGACCGGGAAGATCTCCGGACGACCGTCGACGACGACGCCGAGCCGGCCGATCCGCTCTCCGGCAAGGAGCGCGTAGCACTCCTTGAAATCGATCGGCTCCATGCTCCGTCCCAAATCGACGAGTTCCATCTCCCTCACTCTCCCATCGAGCTCTGGTCGGAGCTCTGGCCGAGGCGTCGCCCCGACACGAATTCAAGCCCGATCCGGACGAGATGGTCGCGACCGGCCGGAGCCCAGGCGAGAGCCGATACGCGCCGCGACTTGGCCAACCCCGCTGCGTCTGTGACGACCGACGACGGCCCGATTGCGAGCACGCTCCACGCCTCGCGCTTGCCGTCATCGACTTCGTCCACCTCGAAAGCGAGGGTGTCTCCTCGCTCGGCGGCGTCGAGCTTGACACCCGCGCCACTTAAGAACCAGATCGCCTCGTCGTCGAAGCAGTAGTTGACGGGGAACACGGCGGGCACCGCGCCGATCGTCAAGCCGACCCTTCCGAGCGAGCTGCTGGCGAGGAGGCGTCGGCACTCGTCGTCATCGAGTATCTGCAGCCCCTGATCGTCGGTCAGCACCGGGCTTATTGTCCGCGGCCGCATGTCATGACGCCAGGGCAGAAGGTCCCGAGTTCGAATGGAGCACCTGAGGACTCCTACGTGGGCCATGCGGGCCGGCCGACCGAGTCCCGACGTCGCAGCCGTGACTCAATCCTTGGCGATCATGACCTCGGTGGCCTTGATGACAGCTTTGACGTCATCGCCCTCTGCGAGAGCGAGGGTCTCGGCCGAGTCCCTCGTGATGGCGGATACGACTTCCTGCCCTCCGGCTAACCGTACGACCACGGTCGACATCACTGCTCCGTGGTCGACTCGAGTTACGACGCCCTCCAACTGGTTTCGTGCGCTCAGCTTCACGAGCGGGATATTAGGGGTGTCGGTCGCCCTCGCGCCCACCCTGAGCCCGGCCGGTCGGAGCATGGGCAGGCGAGCCGTCAAGGGACCAGGCCGGCGATTGGCCGCCGTTCTCAGGAAGCTCGCGACCTCGCACGGACGGTGGCGGCCGACCGGTGGGCTCGGGCCGACCCCTGGGTGGCGGCCGACCCGCGGGTGGCGGCTGACCCCTGGGTGGCGGCCGACCGGTGGGTGGCGGCCGACCGGTGGGCCCGGGCCGACCCGTGGGCAGCCGCCAGTACGCGGCGGGCTTCCGCGCGGCCTTCGCGCATGAACCCCGGCCACTCCGCGGTGTTGAGGAACTGCCGGTAGAAGCCCACGCCGCGCACCTTGTCGTAGGGGACGGGCTCGATCATGAGGACTTCCATCTCCTCTTCCAGACGGGCGAGGTTGGCTCGGGCCAACTCGACCTGCTGGCACGTGCGGACCTGGCTGGCGACGTACAGGATGCTGCCGCGCCTGTCCTGCCAGCCGGTGGCGTCCTCGCCGGCGAAGTGTGGCGGGTAGAAGCCGTTGATGGCGAGGGCGATATCGCAAGGCTCTTCCATCTCGAGCACTGGATGCACCGGGAAAATGTCGACGATGCCGCCGTCGCACCAGTAGCCGCGGCCGAGCTCGACCGGCTCGAGGAACAACGGAAGGGCGATGGCCATGTGCACGGCGCGGGCCACGGGGAGATCGGGATGGGTGGCGGGCCCCATGTACTCGAGACGGTTCTCCTCGATGTTCCAGATCGGCGCGTACGCAGGGATGGGCAGGTCGCCCAGGCACCTGTCACCGAGCAGGTGGCGGTAGGTCTCCTCGATCCGTTCCCCCTTGATGATGCCGCCGAAGCCCTGCGCCCGCTTCGGCACGAGAGTCGCCAGGAGCGGCCAGTCGATGTCGATGTACTCCTGTGGCTGCAATGCGATCGTGAACGCAGCCACCTTCTCGGCGGGCAGGCCGGCGGCGATCGGGAAGCCGAAGAGCGACGAGCCTGAGCACACCGAGATGACCGCCGGGCGCACATCTGCCTCCTCGAGGGCGCGGGCGGCTCCGACGACGGAGGCGAGCGCACCGCTGCCTCCGGTGGCGACTAGGGCGAGGCGCTTGCCCTTCAGGCCCGGGAGCCGGAGCGGCTCGACGGGCGGGAACGGGCGCATGGCGACCGGCTGATGTCGCTCGAAGGGGAGCGTGACCAACGCCCGCCTGGCGTCGTTGATGAAACCGGCATCCTCTCGTGCCCCGTCGATCACCTCACGGGCGCGGGTGATGACGTTGAAGTACTGGCGGAGCCGGAACACGTCGAGCACGTTGCTGAGCATGCTGTCAGCCTGCACGAACCCTTGCTCCCGGGCCAGGGGAATTCGTCCCTTGTTGGGCTCCCGGGTTCACGACGGCGGGTTCCTCAGGTGAGGATGTAGGCCTGCTCCTCCTCCAGCTCGGTGTCGAGACCGGCCTCCTCCATGGAGTCGGGCACCCGCACCGGCTCGAAGTGGTCGAGCACCTTCAAGATGAGGAAGGTGACGCCGAAGGCGTACCCCGCCACGAGGAAGGCGGCGGCAACCTGCTTGCCGAAGAAGGCTGCGTTACCGGCGAAGAGACCGTTGTGGCCGGCGGCGTTGATCGTGAGCTCGGCGAAGGCGCCGAGCAGGACCGTGCCGAGCAGACCGCCGACTCCGTGCGCCGCCCAGACGTCGAGGGCGTCGTCCCACTTCATGCGGCTGCGGAACTCCACCGCCGCGTAGCACAGGCAACCGGCGAGGAAGCCGATGATGAACGACGCCCACGTCGGCACGTAACCCGCGCAGGGCGTGATGCAGGCGAGGCCGGCGACGGCTCCGGTGAAGGCGCCAACGGCGCTGGGCTTGCCCGACCTCCACCAGCCGATGGCCGCCCACGTGCACATGGCCGCCGAGGCGGCGATGTCGGTGTTGACAAAAGCGTGGGCGGCGACGCCGTTGGCCGCGAGCGCCGAGCCGGCGTTGAAGCCGAACCAACCGAACCAGAGCAGGCCGGTGCCGAGGGCGACGAAGGCGACGTTGTGGGGGAGCGTCTTCTCACCCGGGGAGAACTTGCGCGCCCCGACAACCCAGACCGAGGCGAGGGCGGCAAAGCCGGCGCTCGTGTGCACGACCATGCCGCCGGCGAAGTCGAGCACGCCCCATTTGGCGAGGAAACCGCCGCCCCAGATCCAGTGCACGAGCGGCACGTAGACGAGGATGCTCCAGGCGACGAGGAATTTGAGGTAGCTCTTGAAGTGGACGCGGTCGGCAAAGGCGCCGGTGATGAGCGCCGGCGTGATGATGGCGAACATCTCCTGGAAGACGAAGTGTGCGAGCGCCGGGATGTGCGGCGCCCACGGGCCGGGGCTGGCTCCCACACCCTTCAGGAACACCCAGGAGAAGTTGCCGATGACGCCACCCTTGCCCCCCGAGAAGGCCAGGGAGTAGCCGACTGCCACCCAGATGACGGTGACGACGCCCATGGAGATGAAGCTCTGCAGCATGATGGCGAGGAAGTTCTTCCGGCGCACGAGCCCGCCGTAGAAGAACGCCAGCCCTGGCGTCATGATCATGACGAGAGCCGCGCTGATGAGCACGAACCCGGTATCGCCGGCATTGATGGCATCGACAGCGATCACATCTCCCCCTTTCGCCGCGAGAACCTGTGAACTGGCGTCGTGTCTTTGGCGCTCTCTACGCCGCCAGACCGCAGCCTACGAACCGGTGCCGCCCATGCATAGAGCCGAAGGTCCCGAACTGACCGACCCGGCGCCACCGGCTCGTAGCCAGGTTACGGCAATGCCGTGCGAAAGGCTGCGATCCTCGGCGTTTTCGCGTAACGGGGCGCCGGTCTCCTTGCCCTCGCGCCCCGGCCGGAGTAGCTTCGCCCGGGTCGCGGTGGTGTCGGGGGGGCGACCGGGTTCTCGATCGAATGCTCGGTCCTCTTGGCGTCGCCCGTGGACGGAGGGCCGGGGTCTCGATGCAGGTAAAAATGTCGTCGTGAAGCGACTAGGACAGTCCCGCTCGGAGAGCCCGCTCCCGGAAGATCTCGCCGCCATCATCGGGGCTATGCCCGCCGCCGTGGTCCTGCTGCGGGACCGGCGCAGCATCGCCGAGGTGTTCGGACGCTTCGCATCGATCTTCGGGCGTCCCGTTGTGGACCTTCTCGGATCAGATCTGTTGCGCTTCGTCGCGCCGGGAGACGCCAGCCTCGTCGGCTCCGTCATCCATGAGGCCCGATCCATGGCGGCGGGCTCCCTCCCCTCTAGTGTCGTCGCCCGCTTCGAGCAGCCGGACGGGTCGCGGCGGCTCGTCGAGGTGTCGGCTGCGCACCGCGCCGACGGCTCGACGCGGGGCGCCACGGTCGTGCTGCTGCGGCCCCAGACCGTGCGCCACGGTTTGAACGCCGCCCTCATCCCTCATGTCGGCTGGCAGGATTCCGACGAGCAGACTTCCGCCCTGGAGCTGGCCGACACGGCCCTCGAGACGATCGTGGGCGTTCTCGGTTGCGAGCCGGTGACGCACGACTGCTACTTCCTCAAGATCGACGAGACCGAGGTACCCGTGCGGACCCCCGAGGCGGACGAATTCGCCGACGTGCCCAGCGCGGGGCCCTGGGACGACGTCCTCGCCGGCAAGTCTCCGTGGGTGGACCTCGAGGTGGGGGCTCTCTCTCCCGAGCTGCAGCAATTCGCCCAGCGCCGGCGCTACACGGCCGTCCGTTGCGTGCCGGTGAGGGCGAGCCACAGCGATCGGCTCGTCGCCTGTCTCGTCGCCTGGGACCGCAAGCCGGAGCCCATGGCGGAATCGGTTGAGGCGGCGTTCCGGTACGCCGCCGAGATCACTTCGCTCGCCATCGGAACCGCCCGCGGGCCCGCCCCCTCGCCCGCGCCGGTCGAGCCCTGGCCTTCGGACGTCGACCTCGTCACCGGCCTGCCGCTCGAGGAGACCCTCACGCGCTCGCTCGACCAGATGATCGCCGCCGGGGAACGCCCAGGACTCATCCTCGTGCGTCTCACGGCCCTGGAACGGCTACGCGGGGTTCTGGGTGACTTCACGTCGGACCAGCTCGTCCGCGTCTCGGCACGGCGGGTGAATTCCGTCATCCGCATGACTGACGAGGTGTATCGAAGCGGCTCCGACGGCATCGCCATCGTGTGCTCCGGCTCCCTCGATGACGGCCGCCTCGACGAGATCTCCGCTCGTTTGAAGGAACGCCTCGAAGTGCCCTTCCGTGTCGACGCGGAAGCACCCGTCGACGTCGAGGCTGCTGTCGCTTCCCTGCAGAGCCCTGAGGAGGCCGTCGCGGGGTCCTTCCTGCTGGCTGCGGTGCGGGGCCTGCTCGCCTGAGCGAGCGCGCACCCTCTGCGTATCCTCACTCGGGATGGCTGTGTTCCCCGGTCCCGCCGCGCTCGGCCGCGGCCTGCTCGTTCCAGCGGGGCGCCCCTTGCCCCGAGAGTGCGAGGCCTGGCCGCGGGTCGTCGTCGACGACGCCGCCCTCGCCGAGCCGGCACCGGTGGCGGACGTCCTGCACCAGCACTGGCTGCGGCGCCTCCCCTGCGTCGTCGTCCTCGCCGTCGATCCGGCCTGCCTGCGCGCACCTGAGCGGTGTGAGCGGGAGGTGTGGGAGGTGGAGGAGGGTTTCGAATTCGCCCGGGAGCGGCTGCAGTTCCTCATGTGGTCCAACAACTACGACCTTCGAGGAGACGAGCCCGTGTGGTGGCACGGACGCCGAGCCGAGCGACTCGGGGCCACGGCGACGGCGTCGTCCGCTGATGTCGTCCTCCCCGACGGTCGGGCGGTGTTCTGTGACGGGGGCCCTCGCCAGCCGCTCGACCTCGCCGGCGGGGCCGTCGTGCACCGCGAGACGCTCGAAGCCGGCTTGCTGGAGCCCGATACCAACCGACGGGCGACGGCCGATCTCGGCCGGGACCAGCTGGCCGCCGTCGAGCACGGGGCAGGGCCGGCGCGGGTGATCGCTCCTGCAGGTTCCGGCAAGACGAGGGTCCTCACCGAGCGTTTGCGCCACCTGCTCGCCGACCGTGGTGTGACCCCGTCGACGGTGACGGCCGTCGCCTACAACAAGCGGGCGGCCGACGAGCTCGCCGCGCGGACGGAGGGTTTGCCGGTGCACCTGCGGACGCTCAACTCGCTCGGGCTGGCCGTCGTGAACGGCTCGGGGCCGTTCGCCCCCACGGGTGAGAGACGGGGCGTCATCGAGGAGGTCGAAGTCCGTCGCCTTCTCGAATCGCTCGTCGACGTGCGTCGGCAGCAGAACACCGACCCCTTCGCCGTGTACCTCGATGCCCTCTCGGCCATCCGCCTCGGGCTGGCGGATCCCCGGGCGGTAGAGGAGAGCTTCCCCGATGCCGCCGGCGTCGCCGAGCTGTTCCCGCGCTACCGTGCCGCCCTCGCCGAGCGATCGGTCGTCGACTTCGACGAGCAGATCTACCTCGCCATCGAACTGCTCCTGCGCCAAGCCGAGGTCCGCCGTCACAACCAGCAACTCACGCGCCACCTCCTCGTCGACGAGTTCCAGGACCTCACGCCGGCTCACCTCCTCTTGCTCCGCCTGCTGTCGGCGCCCACCTACGACGTCTTCGGGGTGGGGGACGACGACCAGGTGATCTACAGCTACGCGGGGGCGACGCCCGAATACCTCATCGGCTACCGGACCCACTTCCCCGGGGCGGCCGAGTACGCCCTCGAGACGAACTACCGCTGTCCGCCGGCGATCGTCGAAGGCGCCCGCAGGCTGCTCGGGCACAACCGGCGGCGGGTGGCCAAGTCGATCAAGGCCGCCGCGCACCGCCCCGGCGGCGAGAGCGACCTCACCGTCGACCGGCAGCCGTCCGATCGCCATGCCGCTGCAGCGGCTGGCCACATCGCCCGCCTTGTCGGCGGGGGCGCCGCCTGCCACGAGGTCGCCGTGCTGGCTCGCGTGAACTCCACCCTCTTGCCGGTGCAGGTCACACTCATGGAACACGGCGTCCCCTGCTCCGCCCCGCTCGGCCCGAGCATCCTCTCGCGCACCGGTATCCGCGCCGCCCTCGCCTACCTGCGCATCGGTACGGACCCGGAGCACATCAGCCGGAGCGACATCGCCGAGACGGTCCGCCGCCCGAGCCGGCGCATCGCCCGCAACGTCATCGACATGCTGCATCGACGCCCCGCCACCTCGGTGGCGGACATCCGGCGTCTGGCCGGGGCACTCTCGGGCGGCGATGTCGAGAAGCTGCGATGGTTTGCCGACGACCTCGAGACGGTCGCCCGCTCCGTCGCCCGAGGCAACGCCGCCGCCACGCTCAAAGCGATCCGGGTGGAGATCGGGCTCGGCAGCGCCATGGAGGCGCTCGACGGCTCGAAAGGCGATCTCGAGCGCTCGAGCCATCTCGACGACCTCGTGGCCCTCGAGGCGGTGGCACGCCTCCACCCGGACCCCTTGACGTTCGAGGCCTGGCTGACGGGTGTGCTCGAGCAGCCCGGCTCAGGAGGCGGGGTCGTGCTGTCGACCGTGCACAGAGTGAAGGGGCGGGAGTGGCCGCACGTAATCGTCTACGGTGCCGATGAGGGACTCTTTCCTCATCGGTTGGCTGGCGACCAGGAGGAGGAGCGCCGCGTCTTCCATGTCGCCGTCACCCGCGCCTCGCGAAGCGTCGTCGTCGTGGCGGACGCAAGCACGCCCTCGCGCTTCTGTGACGAGCTCTTCAAGAGGGCGCCCGTCAGCGCACTCGCCACCCAGCCGGTCGGTCCGCCCGGCCGCCAGCGCCGGCCGGAGCCGGCGTCCACCGCCGGCTGGCGTGGGCGTGGAGGTGCTGCATCGTCGGGCGGCGCTGGGCGCTCGCCCCTGTCACCGGAAGCCGGCACCGTCATCTCCGCCTTGCGCACCTGGCGCAGCGAGACGGCACGTCGCGACAAGGTTCCGGCCTACGTCGTGCTCTCGGATGCCTACCTGGAGGGGATCGCCCTCGCCCTGCCGTCGTCCCTCCGCGAGCTGGCGAGATGCAAGGGCATCGGTCCGGCCAAGCTCGAGAAGTACGGGGACGACCTCTTGGCGGTGCTGGAGGCCGTTGCCCCGCGGTGAGCGGGGCTCGCTCTCAGGAGGCCGCCGCCGTTTCCTGCACCGAAACGCCCAGCTGGTGTACGTGCTCGATCAGGTCTAGGAGCAGCTTGTCCTGTGCCTGTAGGTGCGCCTGCAGTTGCATGCACTCGTGCATGATCGCCTCGGCGTCCTTATAGGTGTCCTCGGCCCGCTTGTCGGACGCGGTCGCCTGGATGTTCTGTCCCACGATGATGATCGGCAGCAGGACCAACTGGAGGAAGTTCGACGAGATCCAGGCGACGATGATCACGAGGTTGTGAGAGGTGATTGCCTGTGGCAGCGAGAGGATGGTGATGAGAAGGAAGATGTAGGCGCACCACATGCTCCCGACGACGATCGTGATCTTGAGCCCGAGCTTGGCGTTGAATCGGCCCCAGAAGCCCGACCCGTGGACCTCCTCGGCGGCCTGTGCCCGCGTGGTCGGCCCTACCAGGTTGTGGTGCTCATAACGAGGGTGGGGGATGTGCTCGAAGATCCGGGCGATGATGACTTCCGTCGCGGACTGCTCCGGTGGCGGCACGGCCTGCGACAGAGGTGGCGGTGCTCCGGCGTCGCTCAACTGGCATCTCCCTGATCGGTCGGCCTCACGACCACGTCCCAGTGGGTCCGCCGATCAGGTTAGGAGATAG
>DASPSK010000448.1:0-19480 GCA_035623975.1 Acidimicrobiales bacterium
GACTTCGTGCACCTCGACCGCGCCTTCGACCAGGTCTCCCCCCTGCTCAGCGATCGCGAGGGCAGGTGGCGGGATGTCGCCCATCGCTCTGCCGCCCATCAGCGCTTCGAGGTGCTGATCGGCGAGCCGCGGCACAACGACACCGGCGTGATCGTCCCGGTTCGCTGGGAGCCGGTCGCCTTCGAGCGTCTACTACCGGTCCTCGATGCCGACCTCGAGCTCGTCAGCCTCGGGGAAGGGCACTCCCGCCTGTCGATGAGCGGGCGTTATCAGGTGCCGCTCGCCCAGCTCGGTATGACGCTCGACCGGCTGGCGATGCACCGCGTGGCGGAGCTGTCCGTGCGGCGGTTCCTCAGCGAGATCGCCGAGACGCTCGAGTCGGGTTGAACTGCCCCCGGGCGGTCAACGGCCAGGCATGTCCAGCACCGACTCCACCGGGCGCCTCGGCGTCTGCGGGTGACCGTGGGCATATCCCATCCGCAGCACGATCTGGGGATGACCGACGAGGCCCAGCCCGCCGGCGAGCATGGCGCGGGCAGAGGTCACTTCGGTGACTTGAGTCATCGGCGAAGCCTGCACACCGGCGGCGGCCGCTTCCAGCAGGAGGCGACCGAGAGCCTCGCCTGCCTGTAGCCACGCCCGCGGATCGTCCGTGGGCGTCCCGATGATGCATACAAGGGGATGCTCAGCCGGCGGCGGCTCTCCCGCGCCGGCCTCGTGGGGCGCAGGCGCAGGTCGGGCCGCGTTGGACCCTTTGACTTCCATCTCCCGTAGCTGGAAGGAGGAGGCGCGGTCGGTCGTGGGGACGACGGCAGCCGGTGGTATGCCGTCGCCCGCCTCCTGCGGCCGGTTCAGCCATGTGGCGAGCTCGGCGGCGTAGCGATCGTCGTCCCGCTCGATCTCGTCGGATCGTGCCAGCAGCACGGCGAGGGTGACCTCGTCCGCCTCGTTGCCGAGGATCCGCACCCAAGCCCCCAGCTCGGCGGCGTCGTGCTCGAGACGGGCGACGAGGGCTGCAGGCACGGGCGTGTCGTCGAAGCGCTCCCGTGCCGTGTAGCGGTCCGGCACGGCTCCGCGGAGTCGCAGCTCGTCCTCTGTGGCGGGCTCCTCTCCTCCCACCTCGAGGAAGGCGAGATGCTCGGGATCCTCCCGGTCGGGCAGGAGATGGACCGCACAGGACCGGTCGAGGGCGCGGACGCCGAGGCGGGCGAACTCGATGGCGGCCCCGCAGCTGAGATGGAGGTCGCGTCGCTCCGGGTCGATCACCTCGAGGGAGCGCTGCGGGTCGGCGAAGACGTCGATGCCCGTGACCTCTCCGTCAGCGGCCGTCCGCCCGGAGAAACGCCACGGTTGGGTGTTGTGCACCGACGGGGCACGGGTCGCAAGTTCGACGACCGTTCTGAGATCCTCGGCGTTCATCGCTCCTCCCGAGAGACAGGCTCACCTCTCACGGTAGTCGTTGCCTCACGGGCCACCGGGCGGCGCGGAGTGGGCGGCACACGGTGGTGGGGTTGCGCTCGCGCGTCAGCCGCCCTCGACCATGAGCACGGCGGCGCCGTTCACGCGGTCGTGGGCGAGGTCGCGCAGCGCGGCGCTCGCCCGATCGAGCGGGTAACCGGTCGTCGTCACCTTGATGCCGATCCGGGCGGCGATGGCGAGGAACTCGGCGCCGTCCTCGCGGGTGTTGGCGGTGACGCTCCGCAACGTCCGCTCCTCGAACAGATGGCCGGCGTAGCGCAGCGCAGGGATGTCGCTCAGATGGATCCCGGCGATGGCGAGGGTGCCGCCACGGTCGAGAGCGGAGAGGCAGGCGGGGACGAGCTCGCCGGCGGGAGCAAAGAGGATGGCGGCGTCGAGCGGCTCGGGGGGGGAGTCGGCGGCCCCGCCGACGCTGGCAGCCCCGAGCTCGAGGGCCAGCTTGCGGGCCGCGGCCGAGCGCGTGAGGACGTGCACCCTGGCTCCCCCTGCCAGGGCGACTTGAGCGGTGAGGTGGGCCGAGGCTCCGAAGCCGTAGATGCCGAGCCGCCCGGCGGGCGGCAGGTCGCAACGACGCAGCGCCCGATAGCCGATGATGCCGGCGCAGAGGAGGGGAGCGGCCGTCCTGTCGTCGAAGGCGTCGGGCAGGGCGTAGGCGAAGGCCTCCTCGGCGAGCGTGTACTCGGCGTAGCCCCCGTCGCGGTCCCAGCCGGTGAAGGTCGGGTCGAGGCAGAGGTTCTCCCGGCCGTCTCTGCAGAACCGGCACGTGCCATCGGTCCGCGCCAGCCATGCCACACCGATGCGATCGCCCGGCCGGAAGCGGCCGGTTGTCTCCGGCCCGAGGCTGTCGACGAGGCCGACGATCTCGTGCCCCGGGATCGTGAGCGACCGCCGGGGCGCCAGGTCACCCTCGGCGAGGTGGAGATCGGTCCGGCACACGCCACAGGCACGCACACGCACCCTGACCTGGCCGGGACCGGGAGTGGGCACGGGGCGCTCGACGGGCGTGAGTGGATGGGTGTCGATCGGCCCTGGTCGGTCAACGGCGAAGGCGCGCATCGTCAGGCCTGTCATCTTCGCCCAGTGTGGCACCGTCGGGGCGGGCCCAGATAGGGCCATAGGACCCTGGCAGCCGTCGTGTCGGCGGGCCATTCTCGTATCGGAGCGAAGGAGAGACATGTCTGAGAGCAACGGTGAGGAGGACCGCAACCCCTCGCGGATCGTCGTCGGGATCGACGGGTCGGAACCCTCCAAGGCGGCGCTCGCCTGGGCGGTCAGGCAGGCGAGGCTCACAGGGGCACCCCTGGAGGTGCTGATCACCTGGGAGATGCCCACGACCTACGGATGGGCAGCTCCGCTGCCGGACGGCGTGGACTTCGAAGGCGATGCACGGGGCGTGATCAACGAGGAGATCGAAAAGGTCATGGGCCCGGACGCCGCCTCGCAAGTCGACCTCACCGTGAGCGTCATCGAAGGCCATCCGGCCGCCGTGCTCCTGCACGAGTCGAAGACGGCTGCCCTCGTCGTGGTCGGGTCCCGCGGGCACGGTGCCTTCGCCGGCATGCTGCTCGGCTCGGTTGGCCAGCACCTCGCCGCCCACGCCAGCTGCCCGGTCGTGATCATCCGTGACGGCACGGCGGCCGGAGCACCCCACTAGGCCGGCTCGATCGCCTCCGAGGCGCCGGAAGCCGTCCTCAGCTGCGGATGCGGAAGCGTGCGAGGGCGCCGACGGGGAACCTGCGCCCGGAAATGTGCTCGACGCGGACGCGGACGTACACCTGGCCCGGCTCGGCGACGAGCGGTGTGAGACCGAGCGCCGATGCTTCCCCGAGCTCGAGCACATCCCGAACGACCTCGGCCGTCCCGTGCACGAGCACGCTCCAGGCCTCGGGGGCGGGCGAGTCGACGGCGTCCACGTAATCGACCTCGAAACCCACGACCGGTTTACCGACGAGCGCCTCGAGCATCCGGCCGGTGCCGAGGCGCAGCATGATGTCCCCCGCGTAGCAGGCGAAGTTGAGAGGCAGCACCGTGATGCGGCCTTCGAGCGAGAAGCCGAGGCGCCCGACTCCGCCTGCGGCGCGAGCGAGCAGCCGGTGACAGTCGGCGGCCGAGAGCACCTCCGAGCCGCGCTCATCGAGGATCTCGCCGGCGCCGGGGTCGGGCGTGGCTGGCTGGCCGGGGCACTCACCAGCTACGGGTCTGGCCATCTTCTCGCCACCCCTCTTGAGGCTCTCCCTCCACTGCTGGGGATCGTACGGAGGTGGTCGGCGACTTCCTAGGGTCCTTCGGCTCTGATGCCCGCGCCGGCGTGGTCCTGGCCAGCACGTGATCCGGTCGTCCGCCCACCGGCGCTGGGCGCATCATCGGGCCAGCTCCTCGAAGCGAAAGCACGTCGTCAAGTGGTCGTTCGTGAGGCCTGCGGCCTGCATGAAGGCATAGGCGATCGTCGGGCCGATGAAGCGGAAGCCCCGTCGCTTGAGGTCGGTGCTGAGGGACACGGCCACGTCGGTGGTCGTGGGAACATCGGAGGGCGACCCGTGGCGAGGCTGCAGGGGGACACCGCCGGTGAAGGACCAGAGGTAGCTGTCGAGGTCCCGGCCGCCCTTTCTGAGCTCGCAGACGGCTCTGGCATTGCTCAACACCGAGGCGATCTTGGCGCGGTTGCGGATGATCCCGGCATCGCCGAGGAGCTCGTGGACGTTCTCGTCCGTCCAGGTGGAGAGCAGCTCGGGATCGAAACCCGCAAAGGCGCGCCGATAGCCCGCCCGCCTCCCGAGGACGATCGACCAGCTGAGGCCTGCCTGGGCACCCTCGAGGCTGAGCAGCTCGAAGAGGGCCCGATCGCCCCGGTGAGGCACGCCCCACTCGAGGTCGTGGTAGGCGCGCTCGAGGGGACCTGCGTGCTCGGCCCACGGACAGCGTCGCCCCGCCTCGGAGGGTGCAGCGCCGAGCTCGCTCGTTATCTGACTCCCTTGCAGCCCGAAATCCGGATGCCTCAGCCTACGGACCCGGCCACGGTCCAACGTCGCCCCACCGGTGGGCTAAGGTGAGATCCTCCGCACGGCAAGAAAGCGAGGTGGACCGAATGGCAAGCACGTTCACGATGCGCAGCTGGAGCGGTCGCGCCCTCGACGCCGGGCGGAGCGCAGGAGCGCTGGCCAAACTGCCCGCTCCTTGCCCGACGGGGCCTCTCCCACCTCGGCCGCGAGGCTGACCCTTCGCCGGTCACCCCGGCGATCCGAGTGCTCGTCCCGGCACCGCAAAGCGGTCAGGCATCCCACCAGCGTCGCGCCAGGCCGCGGTCTCCACTCCACGAGACAGCGAGCAGAGCCTCCACCTCGGCCTGACGAGGCCCGCCCACCGGCGTAGCCACCGAGCTTGCATTGGGCCATCTATCACCCGCCTTCACCTGGTTGCTCAAGGAGATCCGGAGTCCCCCATGGGTCCCGACAAATTGTTTCCCCCCGCCTCAACCAAAGACACCCTGTCGTTCTGCTGGCGACAGGTCGGTCCCGAGCAGTCGAGCCTCGTCCTGTCCTGGGTGCTCGTCGTGCTGGGCACCGGCCTCAATGCCATCGTCGGACCGCTCATCTTCGCCTCGCTGCTGACGAGGGTGGCCGACCTTCCCCGGCACGCCAGTCTCGGTCGGACCTTCGCCCCTCTCGTGGTCGCCTACGGCGTCGTCCTCGTGCTGTCGACGGTCCTCTGGCGCCTCGCCGGCTGGGTCGAGTGGGGCTCGACCCTGCGCGCCTTCGCCAATGCGGCCACGAACGGGTACGCCCATCTCGTGTCGCTCAGCCACCGGTGGCACACCGACCGGCCCTCGGGCGAGGTCATCTCCACCCTCGAGACGTTCTCGTGGTCCTTCGTGGAGCTGTTGGACACCCTCACGTGGGGCTTCCTTCGCATCGGCGTCACGGTGCTCGGGGCGCTCGTCGTCCTGTCCATCGTGGCGTGGCCGGTGGCATTCGTCGTGCTCGGTCTCGTGATCGCCTTTGCCGTCGTGCTCAGCCGGCGCATGGGGCGGGTCATCGCCGCCTCGAAGGAGTTCTCCGACGCGCACACGAAGGCGACAGGCGTCGTGGCGGACACCATCGCCAACCTCACGACGGTGCGGACAGCCTCGGCCGAGGACCTCGAGCGCGCCCACGTGAGCGCACTCGTGGCTGACTCGGTCGCCGCCGACTTGCGGGCGCGCAAGGTCTTCGCCTCCACGCGCCTCCAGATGGAGTCGTCCCTGGCCGCCTTCAGCTGGGTGGCGGTGCTCGTCGGCGTCGTGCTCGCCCTCGACCACCACGTGGCGGCGGGAGCGGTCTACCTCATCCTCTTCTACGCCACCCAGGTCGTGGGCACGCTGGAGGAGTCCTTCGAGTACATCCGCTCGGTCTCGCGCGACCTCGGCCGCTGCGCCAAGTTCGCCGGGATCGCGGCGTCGGTCCCGGAGATCCAGGACCTCCCGGATGCCCCTCGGCTCGTGGTTGCCGAGAGCCGCGTCGAGTTCTGCCATGTCGCCTTCTCCTACCGGGATGGAGCTCCCCTCTTCGATGATCTGACGCTGCGCGTCGAGCCGGGCGAGCACGTGGGCCTCGTCGGCCCCTCCGGCTCCGGCAAGACGACGCTCACGAAACTGCTGCTCCGCTTCGTGGACGTCCACAGCGGTCAGGTCCTCATCGACGGGCAGGACATCTCCGCCGTCACCCAGCACTCGCTCCGACGCTCCATCTCCTACGTCTCGCAGGAGCCTCAGATGCTGCATCGGAGCATCGCCGAGAACATCTGCTACGGGATCGAGGGCCTGCAGCGGCCCGACATGGACCTCGTCCGCGAGGTCGGGCGGGCCGCCCACGTGGAGGAGTTCGTCTCGCGGCTACCCGACGGCTACGACACCATCGTGGGCGAGCGCGGCCTGAAACTGTCCGGTGGGCAGCGGCAACGGGTTGCCATCGCCCAGGCGATGGCGAAGGCCGCCCCCATACTCATCCTCGATGAGGCCACCTCGGCGCTCGACTCCGAGTCGGAGGCGCTCGTCCAGGAGGCCCTCTGGCGCTTGATGGAAGGGGCGACCGCCCTCGTGGTAGCCCACCGCCTAGCCACCATCGCCCGGCTGGACCGGATCGTCGTCATCGACCAGGGTCGCATCGTAGAGGAGGGCTCCCACGGAGAGCTCCTTACCCTCGGGGAGTCGGGGGTGTACGGAAGGTTGTGGAGGCACCAGTCGGGGGGTTTCTTGGCGGCGTGAGCACGGCCTGGGCCTGGGAGGACGATCTAGGCCCAGGCCGGGTGACTCAGGCCGATCTGGCGGCTGCGAGCGGTAGGGTCCGGCACGGCTCCCGCGGGGAGCGCCCGCAGGTGGAGGGAGCGACATGAGTCTCGTTCGGCTCGAGGTGTTGCACGCTGACGATCCCCCCGCCTCGGTCGGGCTCGTCACCCTCGATGACCCCGCCCGGCGCAACACGATGTCGCTGCCGCTCGTCAACGACCTCTTGGACGTGATGGAGGCGATTGAAGCCGATGAGAGCATCGGGGCGGTCGTGCTCACAGGAGCGCCTCCTGCCTTCTGCGCCGGCGCCGATCTCTCCAGCCTGGCCTCCGAGGGCGAGCGTGCCGCCGCCGGCACGAGCGTCGAGGCCGGCCTGCGATCGATCTACGAGGGGTTCCTGCGGGTGGCGAGGTGCCCGCTGCCGACGGTGGCGGCCGTGAACGGCGCCGCCGTCGGGGCCGGGATGAACCTGGCCCTCGCCTGCGACGTGCGCCTCGCTGGGCGATCGGCGCGCTTCGACACCCGTTTCGTCGACCTCGGACTGCATCCGGGTGGGGGCCACACTTTCATGCTGGAGCGCATCGGCGGCCCCCAGCTCGCCGCCGCCCTCGTCCTTTTCGGCCAGCGCCTCGACGGCGCGGCGGCGGTGGAGCATGCCCTCGCCTGGGCCTGCGTCGACGACGAGGCCCTCGTGCCGGAAGCCGTCGGCCTGGCGATGCGGGCGGCCTCGGCGCCTCGCGCCCTTGCCGTGCGCACGAAGGAGACCTTGGCCCGCGCGGCCACTCTCGGCTCTCACGGCGAGGCCGTCGAACTCGAGCTGGCGGCGCAGGTCTGGTCGCTCGGGCAGCCGTTTTTCGCCGCGCGCCTGGCGCAGTTGCGCGCCCGTGTGGCCGCTTCCAAAGACGCCCCGTCGTGAGGTCGCCATCCTGCTCGCCCGCCCGGCTGGGCGACGCCCTGGACGAAGCGAGTCACCGAGCTCGCCGGCGCTTGACGAGTTCGGGTCTGGCAGGCTCGCGAGGCGGTTTCTTTCTTTTTTCAAGAAGGCAGGTCCGCAGCGACACCTACACTGCAAAGCGGCCAGGAACTGAGCGGCCTCCGAAAAGCGGTGCGAATACGTCATGATCACCAAAGTCCACGTCTCGGAGATGATCGATGCCACCCCGGAGGCAGTGTTCGACTGCGTGGCGGACTACGCCGTCGCGCCGTTGTTCATCGAGGGGCTGCAGCGACTGACACCGGCCGGCCCGTCCACCACCGGTGAGGGGGCGCGTTTCAACGCCGTCATGAAGGTCGGGCCCTCGACGTTCCACGCCACCATCGAGATATCCGAGTACGTGGAGAACCGGCGCGTGACCTGGTCCTCCACCAACGGGCAGACGCAGGCGGTCACCTTCGACCTCGAGCCGAGCGGGGACGGCACGAAAGTCGTGCTCGAGGTCACCTACGAGCGGCCGAGCGGCATCTCCGGCGCCCTCGTGGCACCCATGGTCGACGAAACCGTCCGCCTGCGAGCAAACGGAGCCCTGCGTAGGCTCAAGCACAACGTCTGAGCTCCGAGCCATGCGCCCGACCGAGGCGGCCGGGAGAGACCGCTCGCCCGCTCAGGCCGCCGCCAGCCGGCGAGCCGCCGACGGACCGATGAGGTCGAGGAAGTTGTCGGCGTAGAAGCGCTGGCGGACCGTCTCGCTCGCCTCGCCGAGAGAGGCTTCGAAACGCTCGATCGGCTTGCGCCCTCCCTCCACGTGCGGGTAGTCCGAGGAGAACATGCACACCTCTTCACCGGCATTGGGGATGATCCAGCCGACGTCCTCGGTCGGATAGGGCGTGAAGCGCACCTGGCGCCGGACGTACTCGCTCGGGCGGAGCTGCAGCGCCCGTAGCCGGTCCTCGTGGCGCGCAAAGGCGTCGAAGGCCGACTCCATCTGGCGCGTCCACGACGGCACCCAGATGGCGCCCTGTTCGATCACGCCGATGCGCAGCTCGGGGAAGCGGTCGAGCACTCCGTCAAAGATGAGCGTGGCGAGCGTCTGGGCGGGCGGCCCGGGGATGGCCATGTAGTCGACCGAGCGAAAGTTCTCCTCGCCGCCGTGGAAGTCGGGCGGGATCGGCCGCCCGTTGTTGAAGTAGTCGCCGTCGAGGAGGTCGCCCGTACCTCCCACGTGAAAGACGATCGGCACTCGGGCCTCCTCGGCCTGTGCCCAGACCCGGTCGAGACCGATGTGGCTGGGCGAGTGCCCGGGCGGGCAACCCGAGGCGACGAGGAGGGCGCCGGCACCCGCCGCAATCGCCTCGGAGGCCATCGCCGCCGCCAGGCCGAAGTCGGCAAGAGGCACGTAGCAGGCGGCGAGGAGGCGGGCGTCCACGGCGCAGAACTCGAGCATGCCGCGGTTGTGCGCTCTGGCCACGCCATAGGCGAACTCGGCGTCGCCGGCGTGCTCCCAGTCGTGCAGGCGGCGGTTGTGGAACGTGTTGAAGACGAGCTGGCTCGAGAAACCCAGCAGATCCAAGGCTCGGGGCCGATCCTCGGCGATGAACGAGCCCGTGGCGGCGAAGTTCTTCCGCGTCATGATCTCGGCTTGCTCGCTCTCGCGGTACTCGGGGGAGGAGTGGCGTGCACGCAGGCGGGCGAAGGTCTCCTCGAGATCGCGCTGCTGCTCGGCCGGGTCGCCGGTCTGGCGCAGCTCGTTGCCGCCCGGGTAGCGGAGCGGCCGGATGCGCTCACGGATGCCCGGGTCGGCGTGGTCGGCCAGCCACGTGGGCGTCTCCATGATGTGGGCGTCGGCGTCGTGCACGACGCGCCCGCTGCTGTAGGGCATGTCTCCCCCTTTGTCTCCTTCCGCCGGCGCCGAAGCTACACCGGCTCTGGGAGTCAACCGGGCTCAGGCCCGGTGGCGACGGGGCGGGACGGGTCCCGCGACCACTCGCTCCACGACCCGACGTAGAGGGCCGCCTCGATGCCGGCGAGGCGGAGAGCGAACACCTCGTGGGCGGCTGTGACCCCCGAGCCACAGTAAGCCCCCACGGGGCGCCCGCCCGCGCCGGCGGTGGCGCCGAGACGCCGAAAGCGCTCTTGCAGGTCGGCCACGGGGCGCCAGCGATCCTCGGCGTCGAGGTTCTCCGACGTCGGGGCAGACAGCGCCCCTGGGATGTGGCCCGCAACCGGGTCGATCGGCTCGACCTCGCCCCGGTAGCGCGCCCCGGGCCGGGCGTCGAGCAGGATGCCGGCGCGTGCAAGCCCCGCCGCCCCGTCGGCATCGAGCAGGGGGAGGTGGCCGGGGTCGGGCGCGAAATCACCGTCGGCCCCCACCGCTCCGGCGCCCGTCTCCGTGGTCCCGCCGGCCTCCACCCAGGCGCGGAAGCCGCCGTCGAGGATGGAGACGTCTCGATGGCCGAAGTACGCGAGCAACCACCAGCAGCGGGCGGCACTCGTCGAGTCCGCCGCGTCGTAGACGACGACGGGGACGCTCGATCGCACGCCGAGACGCCGCATGGCGGCCGCGAAGTCCGCCCTCGCCGGGAGCGGGTGCCGCCCGCCCTGGCCGGGTGCACCCGACAGATCCTCGTCCAGGTCGACGAAAACCGCTCCCGGGACATGGGACTCTTCGTAGTCGCGGCGGCCGGGCGGCCCGCCGAGGCGCCAGCGCACGTCGAGGACCGTCACTGCCGCTGCGGACTCGAGCCGGCGCTGCAACTCGGCCGGCTCGATCAGCACGCGAGACCCTGAACGTCCCGCTCGATCAGCACGCCAGACCCCCGCCGGCCCCCTCGCCGTCCGGTTCGCACGCCAACGGCCACGACGCCGCCGATATGCCGAGTGAGTAGCCCAGCAGGTAGGCGTCCGCCTCGGCGAGGCGCGGGTAGCGGGTGGCGAGCTCGTGGAAGCGGGCAGAGTGCGAAGCCTCCAGCAGGTGGGCGAGCTCGTGGACGATGACCGAGTCGAGCACCCAGTCCGGAACCACCTGCAGGCGGCTCGAGATGCGAATGTCCCTCGTGGAGGGCGTGCACGATCCCCAGCGCCGGTGCTGGTTCGCCGACCAGCGGATGGAGCGGGGCCGGACACCCTCGAGGTACCGGTCGCCAAGATGCGCTGCCCGCACGACGAGTGCCTCGTCGGAGGCGACCGAGCGCGACGTCCGCTGCAGCAGGCGGTCCACGAGGCGGTCGGCGAGCGCCTGCCGCTCCACCAGCGTCAATCGGGCCGGGACGAGAACGACGATGCGCCCACGCTCGTAGTGGGCTGTCGCCGTCTTGCGCCGGCGGGTGCTCGGCCGGATCTCCACCTCGGGACGGAAGCCGGCAGGCCCGGACGGGAGTTGCAGCTGGACGCCGGAGGCCGCTGAGGCGGGGGGCGTCGAGGAGGAGCGGTACTCGGCCATGTCGGTGTCCTCCCAGGGTTGTCGTTTGTCGGCCGCCCACCAACCTAACGAGGGGGTGTGACACCGCCGTGGATACCAGCTCAGCGTGACTCGTTGGACTCGGGCAGGGTCGGCTGTGCCGGCGCTCCGGAGGCGGGCAGCCCGCCGGAGGCGGGCGGCTCGGGTATCACGAGCTGGTAGCCGATGCCTGGGTGGGTGACGATGAACCGTCCGTCCTCGTCACCGAGCTTGCGCCGCAGCCGGTAGGCGTACTCGCGCAGATAGCGCGTCGCCCGCAGGTAACGAGGGCCCCAGACGGCCTCCAGCACCATGCGGTGCGTGCACACCTTCCCGGCGTTTTGCGCGAGGAAGGAGGCGAAGGCGAACTCCCGCTTCGTCAGCTCCACGACCTCGCCGGCCATGCGGGCCTCGTGGTGGACGAGGTCGAGATGCAACGGGCCGGCGTCGAGCTCTGTCTGCTGAGGGACGGGGGCGTGACGGAGGGCCACGCGCAGACGAGCCAGCAGCTCATTCATGCCGAAGGGTTTCGTCATGTAGTCGTTGGCGCCCTGGTCGAGCACCTCGACCTTGCGATCCTCCGTCCCGTCGGCGGAGAGCACGATGATCGGGACCTCGCTCCACTCGCGAATACGGCGACAGACCTCGGCGCCGTCGATGTCCGGCAGGCCGAGGTCGAGCACGACGACATCGGGAGCCTGCAATGCCGCCTCGGCGATGCCCTGGACGCCGTCGGAGGCGGCGACGACGTCGTAGCCCTTGGCCGCGAGGGCGATGCGAAGGACGCGGACGAGGGCGGGGTCGTCGTCGACTACGAGCACGCGGGGCATTTCCGTCACGCCCCGGTGCCGTCGACGGGGAGGGAGAACGTGACCCGGGCGCCGCCTCCACTGACGTTGTCCGCCCAGATCGAGCCGCCGTGCGCCTCCACAAAGGCCTTGGCGATGGCCAGGCCGACACCGGACCCGCCGGGCGAGGAGGCCCTCGACACCCTGGCGGCCGACGGCCTCGTCGCCGTCGAGGCCAACGTCTGCGCCATTGGCTGGGCGCCGACCGCCGCCAGGGCGGTCGGGCGAGCGAGGCCGAAGATGCGGACCCGCTCCTGCTCGGGAAAGCCGGGGCCGTGGTCGCGCACGGCCACTTCGACGCTTGCGGGTCCTTCCTCTGCCGTCACCTCGACGGCCGTCCCCCTCGGGGCGTACCGGAGGGCGTTTTCGAGCAGGTTGACGATGACCTGGCCGATGAGGACGTGGTCGGCATCGACGATCGGCAGGGTTGGCGGCATGTGCACGAGGATGCGGCCTTCGGGGACGATCGGGCGCAACCCGGCAACGGCTTCGCTCACGACCTCGGCGACGTCGAGCGGCTGGCGCTCGACGATGAGGGCGCCTGTCTCGATCCTGCTCATGTCGAGCAGGTTCGTCACGAGCCGGGCGAGCCGATCGGCCTGCTCGTCGATGAGGGCGAGCAGCTCTTCGCGCTCAGCCGGGGTGATGGCAGTGTCGTCGTCGCGCAGCGCCGAGGCGGACGCCTTGATGGTCGCAAGGGGCGTCCGCAGGTCGTGGGAGACGGCTCCCACGAGGGCTCCCCGGAGGCGGTCGACCTCCTCGAGCACGCTCATGCGGAGCGCCTGTTCCTGCAGTTGGGCACGCTCGATGGCGATGGCAATGTGGTTGGCGAAGGCGCGGGCGAGGGCGCGCTGGTGAGGGCTGAACCGGGTACCGACGAGGCCGATGATGCCGACGGGGCGACCCGGGGCGGACAGCACCATCGTCTCGGTGCGGACACCGTCAGCAGCCTCGGCCAACCCCGGAGCACTCGGTGGCATGAGCGAGGCGGCCACCCCGGGAGAAGGGCTGACACGGCGCAGCTCCGCCGCCGTCAGCTCGCGCCCCGAGGTCGCCACGACCTGGAGGCGCCCCTTCTCCGGCAGCAGGAGCACGGCGCTCTCACAGGCGAAGGCGTCGCGGACGATGGAGACCACGAGTGGCAGCAGATCCCCGAGGGACCGGTTCTCCATGAGCATCTCGGAGAGCTCGAGCAACCGCTGCGAGTCCGCCTCCCGGCTGCGGGCCTCGTCTTCGGCGACTCGGAGCTGGCCCACGACCCGAGCGACGAGGAGGACGACGGCGACGTAGACGGCAAGGGCGAGCCAGTTGCGCGCCGAAGCGACGGTGAAGCGGTAATACGGCGGGATGAAGACGAAGTCGTACACGAGGAAGCCGACCACGGCGGCCACGATGCCCGCCCAGCTCCCTCCGATGACGACGCCGAGGATGACGGGCACGACGAGGACGAGAGCCGGGATGGCGTCGCTCAGGTGGCTCCGGAAGGCGAGCATGACAAGGGCGAGGACGGCGATCGAAGCGACGGCGACGGCCACGCCTGCGACGATCTGGCGCCTCGAGCTCGTTGTGATGGAGAGTCCGGTCATTCAAGAGGGAGAATAGGCCCGTGCCAGACGACACGACCGGAGGCGAGGGTGGCGCCGAGCCGACCGACGAGAGCGGCAAGTCCAGGCCGCCGCCAGCCGAGGTCGACACCAGCAACATCGAGCCGACGGGGCGCTTTCGCATCTACCTCGGGGCTGCTGCCGGCGTCGGCAAGACCTGCGCCATGCTCGACGAGGGCTGGCGCCGGCACAACCGTGGCACCGATGTGGTCATCGGGTACGTCGAGACCCATAACCGCCCGTTCACGCAGGAGATGATCCGAGACCTCGAGGTCGTGCCGAGAAGGGTCGTGGAGTACCGGGGAAGCCGCTTCGAGGAGATGGACACCGACGCCGTCATCGCTCGACATCCTCAAGTGGCTCTCATCGACGAGATCGCCCACACGAATGTGCCCGGCTCGGGCCCTCACGAGAAACGCTGGCAGGACGTCCTCCAGATACTCGAAGCTGGTATCGCCGTCATCTCGACGGTCAACATCCAGCACCTCGAGTCCATCGCCGATGCTGTCGAGCACATGACGGGCACGCAGGTGCGCGAGCGCGTCCCGGACTGGGTCGTCCGCCAGGCGGACCAGACCGAGCTCATCGACTCCTCGCCGGAGCAGCTCCGTCGCCGCATGGCCCACGGCAACATCTACCCGCCTGAGAAGATCCAGAGCGCCCTCCACAATTTCTTCCGCACCGACAACCTCTCGGCCCTCCGGGAGCTGGCCCTGCGCTTCGTCGCCGACGAGACCGACGACGCCCTCGTCGACAGGCTGCGCGAACGCCACGTCCCTGACGTCTGGGAGACGACTGAGCGGATCCTCGTCGGCGTCGACGGCACGCCGGGAACCGACGCCGTCGTGCGCCGTGCCGCCCGTCTCGCTGCTCGAGTCCGAGGATACCTCGACGTCGTGCACGTCGTGTCGTCCGAAACCATCGTGCCCCGCGACGGCGACGCCCTGGCGGCCTTGCGCAAGCTGACCGACGACGTCGGCGGCCAATGGTACGAGATCAAGGCGGACGAGCCGGCCAAAGCGCTCGTCAAGTTCGCCGTGGAGCACCAGATCACGCAGATCGTGCTCGGCGCCAGCCGGCGGAGCCGCTGGGAGGAGATCATGAGCGGCTCGATCGTGGCCAAGGTCATCCGGCTCGCCTCCGCTCTCGACGTCGACGTGCACGTGATCGCCCAGCGCAACCCGGCTCACGGAAATGAGGCGAAGGGGCACGGAGGTGAGTCGCGCGAGCGCGGAGGTGAGCCGAAGGGCCAGTGAGGCGGCCGTTGTCGTTTTGTTGACGCTCCGACCGACAAATTGACGGTTCGGCGATGTGGGGAAACCGCAAGCTGGTCCACATGGCTGATTTCCTCGTCGTAGTTGGGACCATCCTGCTGACGCTCTCGATGCTGGGGCTGATCTGGGCGCTGGAGCGGGTGTGAGCCCCATGCTCGCAAGCATTGGCACCGTAAACCTGCTGCTGCTCATCCTCTCTGCCCTCGTCTTCATATACCTCGGCGTCGCCATGTTCCGGGCTGAGTGGTTCTGATGCACTTCGCCCTCTACGTCATCTGCCTCGTGGTGGCGCTCGGTGTCTCGTGGCGCTACCTCGGGTCCTACATGGCGGCCGTCTTCGAAGGCCGCGTCCACTGGATGGGCTGGATCGAGCGACCGACCTATCGGATCCTCGGCGTCGACCCGGACTCCGAGCAGAGCTGGCAGCGGTATGCCACCTCCCTCATCATCTACTCCGGCATCGCCGTCCTCGTCGTCTACGGCTTCGAGCGCCTGCAGGGGCACCTCCCGCTCGACCCCCAGCACCTCGCCGGTGTCACGCAGGCGCTGTCGTTCAACACGGCGACGTCGTTCGTCACGAACACGAACTGGCAGAACTACACGGGTGAGGCGACGATGTCGTACCTCACCCAGATGGTCGCCCTCGTCGGCCAGCAGTTCGCCAGCGCCGCCGCTGGTATGTGCGTCATGGTCGGAATGATCCGCGGCTTCTCCCGCCGGGACTCGTCCACCATCGGCAACTTCTGGGTCGACCTCATCCGCGGCGTCTACTACATCCTTTTGCCGATCGCCGCCGTGGCCGCCGTCATCTACATCGGCCAAGGGGCCGTTCAGACCCTCGCCGGTCCCGTCACGATCCACGACGTCCTCAACGGCGCCAAGCAGGTACTGCCTCGTGGCCCGCAAGGCTCGATGACACCCATCAAGCAGCTCGGCAACAACGGGGGTGGCTACACGAACGCCAACGGCGCTCACCCCTTCGAGAACCCGACGGCCTTCACCCAGTGGCTCTCCCTCTACCTGTTGATGCTCATCCCGATCGCCAGCACCTACATGTTCGGCAAGATGGTGAAGAGCATCCGCCAAGGCTTGGCGGTCCTCTCCGCCATGGCCATCCTCTTCGTCTCCTGGGCGGCTTTCGCCCAGTACGCCGAGTCCCGCGGCAACCCGGCGGTCACCCAAGCGGGAGTCGTCGCCCAGCCGAGCGGCAACATGGAGGGCAAGGAAGTGCGCTTCGGCGTCGCCGACACGACGCTCTTCGATGTCCTGTCCACCCAGACCTCAACCGGCTCTGTCTCAGGCTCGAACGACTCCTTCACGCCCATCGGGGGCATGGCGATGCTCACGGGCATGATGCTCGGCGAGGTCTCGCCGGGCGGCGCCGGTGCAGGCATGTACACGATCCTCGCCTTCGCCATCATCGCCGTGTTCATCGGCGGCCTCATGGTGGGCCGAACGCCGGAGTACCTCGGTAAGAAGATCCAGGCGAGGGAGGTGAAACTCGCCGGACTCCTCGTCCTCGTCATGCCCATGCTCGTGCTCATCCTCACGGGCATCGCCGTCTCGATCCATGCCGGACGGGCGGGTCCGGAAAACGGCGGTCCACACGGGTTCTCGGAGATCCTGTATGCCTACACGTCGCCCGCCAACAACAACGGCTCTGCCTTCGCCGGCCTCGACGGCAACACGGCTTGGTACAACGTCACCCAATCCTTGGCCATGTACTGGGGCCGTTTCGCCGAGATGGTGCCCGCCCTCGCCCTTGGTGGCGTGCTCGCCTCCAAGAACGTCACACCGGAGTCCGCCGGGACGTTCCGGACGGACTCGGGCCTGTTCGTCGGACTCCTCGTCGGCACCATCCTCCTCGTCGGGGCACTGGTGTTCTTCCCGGCCGTCGCCCTCGGTCCCGTCGTTGAGCAGCTCGTGCACAAGCTCTACCCGCCACCGAGCTCGCTCCACATCATGTGGCAGCACGCCTTATTCAGATTGTCCCTTCTCCACGGCAAGGTTCTCCCATGACGCAGGCAGTCACCCCATCTGAGGCGCCGACTCCGACGCCGCAAGCACACGGCGTCGTCGGCGAACGCGGTTTGTTCGACCGCGAGATCCTCCTGCCGGCGCTGGTGGACTCGTTCAAGAAGCTGAACCCGAGGGTCCAGATCAAGAACCCGGTCATGTTCGTGGTGCTCATCGGCAGCATCGTTACGTTCTGCTACTCGGTCAACTCGCCGGGCATCTTCGACTGGAGTATCACGATCTGGCTGTTCCTCACCGTCATCTTCGCCAACTTCGCCGAGGCGATGGCCGAAGGTCGCGGCAAGGCACAGGCCGACACGCTCCGAAAGATGCGCTCGGAGACAGCGGCTCGCCGGCTGAGGGCTGACGGCGTAGAGGAGCGCGTGCCGGCGGCGGCCCTGCAGAAGGACGATCTCGTCGTCTGCGAGGCCAACGACCTCATCCCGTCTGACGGCGAGATCATCGAGGGCATCGCCTCGGTGGACGAGTCGGCTATCACGGGCGAGTCGGCACCGGTCATCCGCGAGTCCGGGGGCGACCGGTCGGCGGTCACGGGTGGTACCAAGGTGCTGTCGGACCGGATCGTCGTGCGCATCTCCGCCGAACCCGGCCACACCTTCCTTGACCGCATGATCGCCCTCGTGGAAGGGGCGAACCGTCAGAAGACGCCGAACGAGATCGCCCTGACGATCCTGTTGGCTGTGCTGACGATCATCTTCCTGCCCGTGTGCGTGACACTCGTGCCCTTCGGCGGCTACGCCCACACGGCAGTGTCGGTCGTCATCATCGTCTCCCTGCTCGTCTGCCTCATCCCGACGACGATCGGCGCCCTCCTGTCGGCCATCGGCATCGCCGGCATGGACCGCCTCGTGCAGCGCAATGTCCTTGCCATGAGCGGCCGCGCCGTCGAAGCTGCCGGCGATACCCAGACGCTCCTGCTCGACAAGACGGGCACCATCACCCTCGGCAACCGCATGGCATCGGACTTCTTCCCGGTCGGCGGCCACAACGAGGAGGCCGTCGCCGAGGCTGCCCAGCTCGCCTCCCTGGCCGACGAGACGCCCGAAGGGCGCTCGATCGTCGTGCTGGCGAAGGAGCGCTTCGACATCCGCCAGCGGGACATGGGCACCGAGCACACCTTCATCCCCTTCTCCGCCGTCACGCGCATGTCCGGGCTCGACATCGACCACCGTCAGGTGCGCAAGGGCGCCGGCGAAGCCGTCAAGCGTTGGGTGACCGACCAGGGAGGCACCATCCCCGACGACCTCGACCCGATCGTCGACCGCATCTCCCGTGCCGGCTCGACGCCGCTCGTGGTCGCCGATGGCTCCACCGTGCTCGGCGTCATCGAGCTGAAGGACGTCGTGAAGCAGGGCATCCGCGAGCGCTTCGACGAGATGCGCGCCATGGGCATCCGCACTGTCATGATCACGGGCGACAACCCGCTCACGGCGGCGGCCATTGCCTCGGAGGCGGGTGTGGACGACTTCCTCGCCGAGGCGACGCCGGAGAACAAGCTTGCCCTCATCAAGGCCGAGCAGGAGGGCGGCAAGCTCGTTGCCATGACGGGCGACGGTACGAACGACGCCCCGGCCCTCGCACAGGCCGACGTCGGTGTTGCCATGAACACGGGCACGACGGCCGCCAAGGAGGCCGGCAACATGGTCGACCTCGACTCGAACCCGACGAAACTTCTCGACATCGTCGAGATCGGGAAGCAGTTGCTCATCACCCGTGGGGCGCTCACGACGTTCTCGATCGCCAACGACGTCGCCAAGTACTTCGCCATCATCCCGGCGATCTTCGGCATCGCCTACGCCTCGGGTAGCCATCACCCCCTCGAGGCCCTCAACATCATGAAGCTGCACTCTCCTCAGAGTGCTGTCCTCTCTGCTGTCATCTTCAACGCCCTCGTCATCGTCGCCCTCATCCCGCTCGCTCTCCGGGGCGTGAAGTTCCGGCCGGTGGGAGCTGCCCAGCTCCTCCGGCGCAACATCTGGATCTACGGCGTCGGCGGTGTCATCGTCCCATTCATCTTCATCAAGCTCATCGACTTGATCCTCACCGCGCTTGGGGCTTACTGATGCTCGTACACCTCCGCCGGGCGATCGTCGTCTCGATCGTCATGATCGTTGTCTGCCTCGTCTACACCTTCGTGGAGACCGGCATCGGGCAGCTCTTCTTCCGCTACCAAGCCGACGGGTCGCTCGTCAAGCAGGGCAACACCGTCATCGCCTCGGCGAACATCGGCCAGTCCTGGACAGGCCCGAAGTGGTTCCAGGGCAGGGACGACCCGTACGACCCAGCATCCTCGGGTCCGACGAGCTACGGACCGCGCTCCGAGCAGCTGTACGACCAGGTCGTTCAAGAGAGCGCCCTGCTCCGCAAGGAGGGCATCACGCCGACGAACGACCTCGTCACCGGCTCGGGCAGCGGCCTCGACCCGGACATCACTCCGGCCGACGCCTGTGCGCAGGTGAACGCCGTCGCCAAGGCCAACAACATCCCTGTGCCCGAGCTGAACGCCCTCGTGGCGAAGTACTCGGCGCCGGCGTACCTGGGTTTCTTCGGCTCCCCCTATGTGAACGTCTTCTCCATCAACCTGGCCTTGCACGACCACGCGTAC
>DASPSK010000452.1:0-2616 GCA_035623975.1 Acidimicrobiales bacterium
CGCGAAGGCCACGGCGCCGCGGGGCACCGCCGCCGCGCTGGCGGCCGCCAAGCTCATCGACGGCCAGCGCGTGACGACGATCAACCTGGAGGGCTCACGCCCCTACACCCCGCATGCCGCCCCCGGTTCCTACGACGACTATCACTGCACCCTGCTCAATCCGCACGTCACGCGGAATTCGTTCATCGTCGCCTCCCAGTTCTACCCCGAGAGCATCGAGGTGCATCACTCCATTCTCTTCCTCGTCCCTCCGGGCCTCGCCGGCGCGGCGGAGAGGGCGAACAGAGACGGCAAGGGGTGGTCATGCTTCGGGGAAGCTCCCATCCCGGGCACCTCGAGCTTCCAATTCGCCAGCACTCCGTGGCTGGCGGCGTGGGGCCCGGGCGCTCCCGAGAACGTCGAGCCCGCGGGCACCGGCATGCCCCTGCCCGCGGGCAGCCTCGTGATCATGCAGATTCACTACAACCTGCTCCTCGGCGACGAACCGGTGCAGAGCAGGATGCAGCTGCTGACCGTGCCTGCGACCACGCCCCTCAAACCGCTCACCCTCGTGGAGTACGCCGCCCCTCCCGACATCCCCTGTCCGGCCGGCGTGCACGGGCCGCTCTGCAACCGGGCGGCGTCGCTCGCCTTCACCGGGCGTGAATTCGGTCAGAGCGAGATCAACTTCATCAACCTCCTCGAAGAGGTCTGCGGGCGTAACCCCGCCGACCCGCCGGGCGGCGATTCGACGACCTGCACCTGGCCGGTGGGCCACTACGGGAACATCGTGCGCATCGGGGCGCACATGCACCTGCTCGGGCTGACGTTGAAGGTCGTTCTCAACCCCGGCACGCCGCAGGCGCAGGTGCTGCTCAACGATCTCCACTACGACTTCCACTACCAGCGCGCCTGGAACCTGGCGAAGCCCGTTCCCGTCACGCCGTCGGACAGGATCCAGGTGACCTGCACCTACGACCCGCGCCTTCGCCAGGAGATCCCCTATCTGCGCTACCTGCCGCCGCAGTACATCACCTGGGGCGACGGCTCCGCCGACGAGATGTGCCTCGCCATCGTGGCCATGACCCCTCCGGGCTGACGACGGCGTTCGGCCGGCCGGGCGCACCAGCCCGAGGCGTCTCAGTCGCCATCCCAGCACCCGAGGATGATGGCGGCCACCGTGTAGGCGACGTCCGCCTTGGTCGTGGGCGGCTTGCCGAATTCCTTCGGCAGCGGAGCGATGTTGACCAGGAGCACTTTCCAGTCCTTGCGCACGACCACCGAACCGTCGGACGTGGTGAAGGCTCCCTGCCCGAGGTTCCCGAGTGAACCGGCGTCGCCCATCGACGAGCCGAGCGAGTGGAAGTAGGCGAGCGTCTGCGGCCAGCTCGAGAGCTCCTTCACCGAGAGCAGGAACGAGCCGTTCGGATACGCGTACCGGCAGGTGTACAGATGGGCGGACCATGTCGGCGGGGCGACGTGAGCCGTAACCCCGAGGACTCGCCCTATCTCCGCCTGGGCCTTGGCGGCACACACCATCTTGGCGATGTGAGCCGGATCCCTACCCGCCGGCTGGGGTGCCTCCGTCGTCGAAGGCGCAGATGTCGTTGCGGGTGCCGTCGAAGCGACCGCCTCGGCATCGGAGTGGCCGCAGGCGGAACCCAGCAGGCAAAGAGCGGCCAGGCCCGCCAACAGAACCAGCCTCGGCCGTCGCACGCTCGGACCATACTGCGAGAAACGCGCGGTCTCAGGTCGGCCAGCGGGCCGAGCCGATCAGCCCACGACCTGCGGAAACTAGTCTGGTCCCCATGGAGAGGGCGGCCAGCGACAGGGCAAACCCTGCCGACGGCGCGGCTGCGCGCATGCCCGGTGTCGTCACTGGCGGGCTGGAAGTCACCGGTATGCACTGCCCGTCGTGCGTCGCCTTGATCGAGGAGTCCCTCCTGCGCTGCGCGGGCGTCGTGAGCGCCGGCGTCGACCTCGGATCCGCCCACGCCACGGTCGCCTTCGACCCCGCTGTCACCGGGCTCGAGGAGCTCTGCGCCGTCGTGGCCGGCTTCGGGTACGGCGCCTCTCCGAGCCGCCGGCAGGAGAGCGAGCCGACTCCCTCATGATCACGGCCCCGCCCGGATCCGCCGGCGGAGCGGAGTCACCGGCACCCAGCGCCGAAGCACGGCGCTCCCTCGCGACAGCAGAGCTCGCCCTTGGAGGCATGCACTGCAGCGCCTGTGCCGCCCGCATCGAAGGCACGTTGGCCCGCCAGGCGGGTGTCGTGAGCGCCGCCGTCAACCTCGCCACGAACAAGGCCTTCGTTGCCTATGACGCCGGCCTCGTCGGCACGGGCGGGCTGTGCGATGCCGTCGCCGATATCGGTTACACCGCCACGTCGGTCGAAGCGGGTGCTACGCCGGCGCGAGCGACCCGGACGGACCGTTGGGCCGAGCGCGCCGTGTTCGCTTGGACGCTCTCGATCACGGCCTTCTGCCTGGCCATGTTCGGCCCGGCGACTGCCACCGCGGGATGGAGTGTGCTCGCTCTCGCCATCGCCGTCGAGCTCGGAGGTGGCTGGCCCTTCCTACGCACGACGGCTCGGCTCCTGCGTCATGGTGCCACGAGCATGGACACGCTCATCGCCGT
>DASPSK010000457.1:0-15259 GCA_035623975.1 Acidimicrobiales bacterium
GACTTCGGCACCCCCGACGAGCAGATCGGCGCCTATATCGACTGCTCGGCCTTCGCCGAGACCAAGTTCCGCGCCCTCGAGGCCCACGCGAGCCAGACGGACAACTCGTTCTTTCTCGACCTCGGGCTGGAGCTGTTCAAGCAGGTCTTCTCGATCGAGGCGTACGTGCGGGCGCACGACACCACCGGCCATCCCACGCCGGAGGACGACCTCTTCGCCGGGCTCCGCTGAGACCGGCGGTTCCAATGCGCGTCTTCCTCTCGAGTGACATGGAGGGTACCGCCGGCATCGTCGACTGGTCGCAGTGCCGCCCGCCCGGGGCCGACTACGAGATGGGCCGGCGTCTCCTCCTCGACGAGGTGAACGCCGCCATCGACGGGGCGGTCGAGGCGGGTGCGACCGAGATCCTCGTCAACGACTCGCACGGCGCCATGGCGAACCTGCCGCCGGGCGAGCTGCACGCCGAGGCCGGCTACCTGTCGGGGCGCCACAAGCCCCTCTACATGATGCAGGGCCTCGACGCCTCCTTCGACGCCGTCTTCTTCGTCTCCTACCACGGCTCCATGGGCTCGGGCGGCGTCCTCTCCCACACCTACAACCCCCGGGCAGTCGCCGAGGCCCGCCTCAACGGTGTCGCCGTGGGCGAGGCCGGCATCAATGCCCTCGTCGCCCTCGCCCATGCGGTGCCCGTGGCGCTCGTCACCGGCGACCAGGTCACGATCGAAGAGACCGCCGCCGTGCTGCCCGCGGCCGTGGGAGTGGGCGTGAAACAAGCCGTCAGCCGCTTCTCCGCCTCCAGCTTGCATCCGAGCGTCGCCTGCGGCGCCATCCGCGCCGGCGCCAAGGCTGCCGTCGAGCGCACGAGGCGGGCCGACGTGAGCCTCCCGCCTATCGAGCTGCCCGCTCGCCTCGAGGTCGACTGGCTGACTGCCGACATGGCGGAGATGGCGACGTGGATCGGTGACGTCGAGCGGACGGCGCCGCGGACCGTCGAGATCAGGGGGGACGACCCACTCGGGATCTTCCGGCGTTTCCTCGCCGCCGTGGCCATCACCCGTGCGATCGTCGAAGGCTGACCGGTGTTCGAGGTCAGCGAAGAGCGCTTCGGCGAGATGATCGCCGACGCCCTCGCCTCCATCCCCGCCCAGCTGGCCGACCACATGGACAACGTGGCGATCTTCGTCGAAGACGAGGCGGAAGGGCGGCGCCTCTTCGGTCTCTACGAGGGCATCCCCCTCACGAAGCGATCAAGCGGCTATGGCATCGGCGGCGCCATGCCCGACAGGATCACGCTCTACCGCAAGGCCATCTGCTCGCACTGCTCGAGCGAGGCCGAAGTCGCCGAGCAGGTGCGGACGACGCTCGTGCACGAGGTGGCGCACCACTTCGGCATCAGCGACCCCCGCCTCGAAGAGCTCGGTTGGTAGGCGCCACTCGTCCCGCCGGCGCCGGGGTCACGTGCGGTTTGTCTCGAAGGTCTGCACATCGCTCAGGAGCACGCCCGGGCCCGACTCACCGCCGACGAGCCAGGCCTGTGAGCCGATGACCGTCGCTCCTGCATAGGCGACGGCGACGACGAGGTGCCCGGCCACGACGGCGCGCTGCTGGCTCGGCAACCATGCCCAGACCGTCTTGATGGCCGCGGGCGTGGCACCGGCGCTCGAGGTGGTCTCGCCTCCCGCCACGTAGACGACGCCGCCGAGGGTGGCGGCGGCCGCCCCGCTCACGGGCTCGGGCAGGGATCCGACGACGGTGGCTTGGCCTGAGGAGGGGTCGATCATCTGCACGGTGGCGACGGGGTCGCCGGCGTCGCTCCCGGCGACGGCCTCGCCCCCGAAGATATAGATACGGCCATCGAGGGCGGCCACGGCGGGGTAACGGACGGGCACGCGCAGTTCGGCGACCGTGGAGAAATGGCTCCCGTCGGACGTTGCGAGCACCTCCGGGTCCGCCGACACCCCGTTGTAACCGCCTATGACGTAGGCGACGTCCCCGATCGTGACGGCGGCCGCGTCCGCCCGCGGCTGCGGAAGAGGCCCGAGCATCGTGGCGGGCGCCGTGCTCTGCGCCCCGCCGCCGAGGCTCGGGAGGACCTGCACGGTCGTGAGCGGCGTCGTCGTGGCTCCGCCAAAGACATAGCCCTTCCCCCCGAGGACGACGCCGGCGGCGTCATGCAGGGGGGCCAACAGGTCCCCCACCTGCGTGGGCGCCCCCGAGGCGGCATTGACGTCGTAGATGCCCTCGTCGGAGGCGCCGGCGGTTTCGAGGCCCCCGGCCACGACGAGCGATTGCCCGGCGCCGGGGAGGACGACGCTACGGCTGAGAGGGGAGTTGAGCTGCCAGGAGAGCAGGTTGGCGGCGACGGCGGGGACGCGGGCGCCGACGGTGCCGGAGCCGGGTGGGACGGAGCTCGAAGTGCTGGTGCCGTGCCGGCGACTCCCCGCCGGCGTGGAGCCGCTCGTCAGGGCGACGATGAGGCCGATCAACAAGGCGACGAGGGCGACGAGGACGCCGAGGCGGATGTGGCCGGCGCGCCGAGCCGCACGTCGGCGCGCCTCGTAGCTCGGCCGGAACTGAGGTGGGCGGTACGCCACAGCACGACGATAGGCGGCCCGGATAATGGCTGCCGCCAGGTGCAACAATCCGGGCGCCGGCGCCGCCATCGCCATTCGCCGCTAGCTCGAGCCCTTCGCCGGCTGGATGCCCGAAACCCAGACGACCGCCTCGGCCATGACCACGGTGTGAGCTCCCCCTCGTCGGAGCACCGGCTCGCATAGCTTGGGCATCGTGGCAGCCGGGCCTCCCCACCTCTGCGCCCCGCCCCCGTGACGAGCGTGTCCGGGCCCGTCCGCAAGCGGGTCGTCGTCCACGGCCGCGTGCAGGGTGTGTGGTTTCGTGAGTCGTGCCGGCAGGAGGCCGTCGCCCGCTCGGTGGGGGGCTGGGTGCGCAACTGCGACGACGGCTCGGTCCAGGCCGTCTTCGAGGGCTCGGGAGGCGCCGTCGAGGCGATGATCGCCTGGTGCCGGATCGGGCCGCCTCACGCCTCGGTGACGTCGGTCGTGAGCACAGAGGAGACCCCCATCGGCGAGGTGGCCTTTCGCGTCCGCTGAGCTCGCTGGTGCGCGAGCCTCCACGTCGCCGCCAGCCCGAGCGCCGCCGCCAGCAGGCACGAGCCGGCGCCGACGCCGAGGCCGACGCGGCCGTTCGTCTCGGCGATGATCCAACCGAGCAGCGGCCCCCCGATCGGCGTCGTGCCGAGGAAGGCCACGGCCCACAACGACATGACCCGCCCGCGCATGGACGGCTCCGCTTCCAGCTGCAGCGTCGTGTTCCCCGTCGCCAGGAACGACACGCTCGCGAAGCCGACGAGGCCGAGAGCCGCCAGCTCGAGGGCGAGCAGGGGCGAGAAGGCAGCCACGGCCATGGCGAGCCCGAGCGCCGCGGCCGCCATCGTGAAGGGACGCAGGCCGGTCTTGCCGCGGGTGGCCGTCACGAGGCCGCCGAGGACGGCGCCGATCCCCATGGCGGCCGTCATGAAGCCGTAGGCCTCGGCGCCCCCGTGGAACGTGCCCTTGGCGACCACCGGGAGGACGACCTGGAACTCGTAGGCGAGCGTGCCGACGATCCCCATCATGACGAGGGGCACGAGCAGGCGAGGCGTGTGCGCCACGTAGTGGAACCCCTCCCGCACCTGCCCCTTCGCCCGCCCAGCCGGCGGGCTCGGCTGCAGGAGCGTCCGGTCCATCGTCATGAGCGAGAACACGACGGCGATGAAGCTGGCGGCGTTCAGGAGGAAGCAGATGCCCACCCCGACCGTGGCGATGAGCACGCCGGCGACGGCCGGGCCGACGGCGCGAGCGGCGTTGAAGAGGGTGGAGTTGAGGCTGACGGCGTTGCGCACCTCGTCGGGACCGACCATCTCGAGAACAAAGGCCTGGCGGGTGGGGTTCTCGAAGGTGTTGTTCAACCCGAGGACGGCGGCGAGGACGAGGATCTCCCAGAAACGCACCACCCCGAGCACGGTGAGGAGCCCGAGCACGAGCGCCTGCACCCCCATGGCCGACTGCAGCACCACCATGAGGCGACGCTTGTCGACCCGGTCGGCGATGACACCCCCGTAAGGCCCGAGGACGAGCACGGGGAGGGTCTGCAGGGCGACGGCCAGGCCGAGATCGGTGGCCGAGTGGGTGAGGACATAGACGAGCCAGGACTGCGCCACCGACTGCATCCAGGTGCCGACGAGGGAGATGGCCTGCCCCGTGTAGAAGCGCCGGAAGTTGGGGACGTTGAGAGCCGAGAACGTGCGCCGCCCGATGGCGAAGAGGCGGCTCACGGGCCGCTCGCCTCCAGTGCGCTCACGGCGGGTCGCTCGAGCAGTCGCTCCGCCAGCTGCTCGAGGGCCGGTAGTGCCGCCAGCACGGCTGCGCGATCGGCGGCAGGCAGGCGATCGAGCTCGCTCGAGAGCACGTCGGTCCGTTCGCTCCTCACTCGGTCGTGGAGGGCTGTCCCCGCCTCGGTGACTTCGACGCGGCACACCCGTCCGTCGCGGGCGTCGGGGAGGCGCCGCAGCAGGCCCAGCTCCTCCAGCTTGGCGACCACCCGGGAGAGCATCGTCGGGTTCAACCCCGCCTGGCCGGCCAGCAGTGAGAGCTTCACAGGCCCTAGGCGCGCCACGGTCTGAAGGACGTCGACCTCCGTCGTCGTGAGCGAACCGGCGGCCGCCGTCGGCCTCAGGCGCTTCGAGAGCCGGGCCACGGCGATCCGCAGCCGGGCGGGAGCGTCAGCGCCCACGTCGTCCACGACCGCTGTCGTCATGGCCACCACTCCTTCTGATCCCTCCAGCTGGTCCTTCCAGCCGTCCTTCCGGTCGACCGGGGCCCCTTGGGCCTCCTCCGTGCTTATTTGCTTGCTAGCAAGCATATTAGTCGGCGGCGACGGCCCACCGGGTCGGGGCGGGTCGCGGCGCCGCCGGGGCGATTCCGCGCGTCAAAGTGGGAGTCGCATGCAACCTTTTGGCCCCCCCGGAGTGTGGAGAGTTAGACGAGGGAAGGGCCGCCATGGCCGCAACTGATGAGTTCGGTGAGTTGTATGAGGCAAGCCGCGAGCGGCTCGCCGGGCAGCTCTACGCGCTCACCGGTGACGAGCACGGTGCCGTCGACCTCGTGCAGGAAGCTTTCGCCCGGACCTGGGCGAAGTGGGATCGGATCGCCAACTACGACGATCCGGAGGCCTTTGTCCGCCGTGTCGCCTTCAACCTGGCGAAGAACCAGTGGCGTCGGGTCCGACGGACACTGCTGCGCGGATCGCCTCCGGACCGGGAGCAGGCGGCCTCCGATCCCTCCGACCACCAGGCCCTCGTGGACGCCCTGCTCACCCTGTCCATCCACGAACGAGAGGCGATCGTGCTCCACTACCTGGCGGGCGAGCCCATCGAGGAGATCGCCGGGGACCTCGGCGTCCCCGCCGGCACGGTCAAATCGTGGCTGGCTCGCGGCCGGGCGCACCTGGCCGAGCGCCTCTCCGTGGAGGATCCCGAGGAGATGACCCGCCGTGGATGACCACAACGACCCGTTGGACACCGCCTTCCAAAGCCTGCGAAACCCGCCTCGCCCTCACACCTGGGCCTCCGCCGAGGACCTGCAGCGCCGCGCCGCCAGCCGCAAGCGCAGGCGCCTCGCCGCCGGCTCTGGCGGCACGAGCGTGCTCCTGGCCGCCGTGCTCGTCATCTCGCTCGTGATCGCGGGCGACCGCGGCCGAGGGCTGCCGGGCACGTCCGGTGCCATCCAGCGCGTCGCCGGACCGGCCGGGTCCTACCAGCTCGTCGCCGACGTGAAGCTCAACGAGACGCGTGGCACGGCCCGGAGCGAGGCGGAGGTCGCCCTCGCCGAGGAGACCTTCGCCCTGCGTCTCACCCAGCTCGAATTAGCGGGCTCCTCCGGCGGCAACGTGCTCCTCTCGCCCATGAGCGCCCACATCGACCTGTCGATGCTGGAGCTGGGCGCGGGCGGGGCGACCGCTCACGAGGTCGCCGCCGCGCTCCAGACCTCGGGCCTGTCCCCCATCGGGCAGGCCGCCGCTTGGAACGGCGTCCTGCAAAGCCTCATCGGTGGTGAATCCGCCGGCGAGCTCAATCTGGCGAACTCCATCTGGGTGCGGCTCGGACTGCAGGTCGAGGCGAGTTTCTTGCGCGAGGAGGCGGAAACTTTCGGCAACCAGACCTACCAGGCCGACTTCGAGACCAACGAGGCTGAGCAGGCGATCAACGCCTGGGTCTCGCAGGAGACGGCCGGGCGCATCAAGCAGCTGTACAAGCCGGGTCAGCTCAGCAAGACCACAGAGGTCGTGCTCGCCAACGCCCTTCACTTCCACGCCGCCTGGCAGAAGGGCCTGTTGGCGGATGCCTCCGTCGCCGACGAGCCCTTCTACCTCTCCTCTGGCGGAAGCGTCTCCGTGCCGATGGTCGTGGACTCGGAAGCCACCCTCCTCATCGACCAGGCCCCGGGCTACGACGCCGTGCAGCTCCCCTACACGAACGGCCGCTATGCCGCCCTTTTGCTCGAGCCGACTCGTGGCTCGGTCAGCTCCCTGTTGCAGGCGCTCACGGCGGCCGGTCTTTCGAGCATCATCGGTTCGTTGCGCAGCCTGCCGGTCGACTTCTCGATGCCGAAGCTGGCGCTGTCGGCCAACCAGAGCCTGGAAGTGCCCCTTTCCGCCATGGGCATGGCGCAGACGTTCTACTCCGCCGACTTCGCACCCATGCTGGGCCCCTTGGGGGCCGTGAACCAAGCGGTGGGGGGTGTGCAACAAGCAGTCACCCTGGACGTGAACCGGTGGGGGACCGATGCCGCCGCCGCCACCGGGATCTCGGTCATCCCCACGCTCGTCCGCAGGGAGGCGACAATCGCCTTCGACCACCCCTACCTCTTCCTCCTCCGGGACACGAAGACGGGAACGATCCTCTTCTCGAGCGTGGTGAACAACCCGGCCGGCGCGTGATGGGCTGAGGGCTGCTCCGCCGGCGTCCGCTGTGCGAGCGCGCCGACGCGATATTCCCTAGGGTCGAGAGCCAACTGACGTAGAGTTGCAGCTGGACTGGGGGAAGCGAGACGCGTGGGGTTACGCCGAGTGACATGCGCCGCAGTCAACCAGAGCGGCGACCTGCAGGTTTCTGAGCACGCGAGCGTTCGCCGGTGAAGCGTTTTCGCCGCGGCTCCGCCTCCGAGGTGAAAGAGCCTGGGCCGAGCGCGCCGGCGGAGGACTCGGCAGGCACGCCCACAGAGGGCTCGCGCTCACAGCCCGTCGAGGTCCCCGAGGCGGCCGAGGCGGCCGCGGCGCCTGAGGGGGCCACCGCCGGCGGGGCCGGGGGGGCCGGGGGGGCCGCGGGGGCCGCGGTCGGCGTCATCTCGCAGCCCGAGGTTCCTGTGGAATCGGGCTCTGACGAGGGAGCGGGAGCTCCCGAGGGTGGGGGGCCTCCCGAAGGAGCCGAGCCCGACGAGGAGGCTGAGCCGGCGACGGAGACCGTCGTGACGGCCGAGCCCGAGCCGGTGCCGGAACCCGTGGCGGCCGAGCCCGAGCCGGTGCCGGAGCCCGAGCCGGCGGCCGAGCCCGGGACGGGCGGGGATCTCGAGACAGCCACGGCGGGCGCCGTCGCCGAGGAGCTGGAGGCGACAGCGGCCGCAGCGGTGCAGGCGGCGGCGGAGTCGGCGCAGGCGGCGAGGGAAGCGCAGGCGGCTCGAGCGACGGCGCAGCCACACGTGGAGGAATCACTCCCGACCGTGCGGACACCGGTCCCAGCGGCTGCCACTGGGTCAAGCGCGGCCACCCTGTCTGAAGCCGCCGATGAGTCGGCGCCAGCGCCGGTGGCACCGAGCAGCGTCCGTCTCGTCCACAACCTGCCACCAAGACCGGCCAGCACCGCTCCGGCGGACGCCGGCGGCCGCGGTCGGTGGGTGGCGTCCGATGGCGCCTGGGAGACGACGCTGCGCGGTCGCCTGTTGATGAACGACCCGCGCCTGTTCCGCGGTGTCGCCTTCACGGAGGACGAGCGGCGTGCGCTCGGCCTCGTGGGCCTGCTCCCGCCCCAAGTCATCCCCCTGCACGAGCAGCTCACGCGGGCGCTCGGCCAGTACCACGCCCAGCCGACCGACCTGGCGAAGTACGTCTACCTCGAGCTCCTGCGGGACCGAAACGAGGTCCTCTTCTTCCGCCTCCTCTCCGAGCACCTCGCCGAGATGCTCCCCGTCGTCTACACCCCGACCGTCGGCGAGGCGATCCAGCACTACAGCCAGGAGTACCGGCGACCGCGAGGCGTCTTCCTCTCCGTCGATCATCCCGACGACATCGAGCTCTCCCTTACAGCCACGGGACTCGGGCCCGACGACGTCGACCTCATCGTCGCCACGGACGGCGAGGCCATCCTCGGCATCGGGGACTGGGGCGTGGGCGGTATCGCCATCTCGCTGGGCAAGCTCGCCCTCTACACCGCTGCCGGCGGCATCGATCCCGGCCGCACGATCGCCCTGGTGCTCGATGTCGGCACGAACCGCGAGGCCCTCCTCGCCGACCCCCTCTACCTTGGCAACCGCCACCCCCGGGTGGACGAGGCGACCTACGACGGCTTCATCGACGGCTTCGTCGAGATCGCCACGCGGCTCTTCCCGAACGCCCTTCTGCACTGGGAGGATCTGGCCGCCCGCAACGCCCGCCGCATCCTGCAGCGCTGGCGCGGGAGCGTCTTCACGTTCAACGACGACATCCAGGGCACCGGAGCTGTCGCGCTCGCCGCCGTCCTCTCCGGCCTCAAGCGCTCCCGGGGCCGGTTGGCCGACCAGCGGGTCGTCATCTTCGGGGCCGGCACCGCCGGTGTCGGCATCGCCGAGCAGTTGCGGGATGCCATGGTGGCCGACGGGCTGGACACCGAGGAGGCGCGGCGGCGTTTCTGGCTCGTCGGGAGGCACGGGCTCCTCCTCGAGTCACTGGACTCGCTCGGCATCGTCATGCACGACTACCAGCGGCCCTGGGCTCGCCGGGACGAGGACGTGGCTGGCTGGACGCTCGACGAAGACGGCAAGATCGGCCTGAGCGAGGTCATCCGCAACGTCGCCGCCACCGTGCTGATCGGCACGTCGGGTCAGCCGGGGGCCTTTACGGAGAACATCATCCGGAACATGGCACTGTCGTGCCAACATCCCATCATCCTCCCGCTCTCGAATCCCACAGAGCTCGTCGAGGCGGAACCGTGGGACATCTTGCAGTGGACGGGTGGGCGCGCTCTCGTCGCCACCGGGAGCGCCTTCGATCCCGTCACCTACGCCTGGTCGACGCACTACATCGGTCAGGCGAACAATGCCTTCGTGTTCCCCGGTCTTGGGCTCGGCGCCATCCTCGTCGGCGCCACCCAGGTGACGGACCACATGCTCTCGGCGGCGGCTGCCGCCATCTCCGCCCAGGTGGACATGTCCCGGGAGGGTGCCCCGCTGCTGCCCGAGATCGAGACCCTCCACTCGACCTCGGCCGCCGTGGCGCTCGCGGTCATCCGAGCGGCCATTGAGGACGGCGTCGCCCGCTGGGCTCCGCCCGACCCGCCCGAGGAGGGCATCGAGGCGGCCATGTGGAAGCCCGAGTACCGACCGATCCGGGCCGTCTGAACCGGCGGCTCGATCCGGCCGCCGCCGGCGTGCCGCTGCCCACGCCGGCAGTCAGACGACCGGTGCCAGCCCGTAGGCGGCCCGGGCGTACTCGCGAGCCATGCGATCGGTGCTGAAGAACGAGCCGTTCAAGGCGATGGCCGATCGCCGGACGCGCAGGTAGCTCTCCGGGTCGCCGAAATAGGCAGGAGCCACGACGCCCTCGAGCTTGTCGTAGAGGGCGGCAGCGTCACGGGCAGCGGAGAGATCCGGCAGCTGGCTCTCGTCAGGGCTCCGACGCTCGTCACCCCTCGGCTCGTCACCCCTCGGCTCGTCGCCCCTCGGATCGTCGCCGATGGCCCAGCCGGTGACTCCTTCGACCCATCCCTCGATCCACCAGCCGTCGAGGATGCTCAGGCTCGGGACCCCGTTCATCGCCGCTTTCATCCCGCTCGTACCCGAGGCCTCGAGCGGTCGCTGCGGCGTGTTCAGCCAAAGGTCGCATCCGGAGCAGAGCGCCCCCGCCAAGGTCAGGTCGTAGTTCTCGAGAAAGACCACCCTGACCGAGCCGGCGAAACGCCGGCTCGCCAAAACGAGGGCGGCGATGGCCTCCTTGCCCGCCCCGTCGCGTGGGTGGGCCTTACCGCTGCAGGCGATCTGCAGCGGGCCGTGGCGGTCGGCGATCGCCCGCAGCCGATCGGGGTCGGAGAAGAGCAGGAGGGTGCGCTTGTACGGCGTCACCCGCCGCGCGAGGCCGATCGTGAGGGCGGCGGCGTCAAGGTCCACGCCGGCGTGTCGCCGCACGACCTCGAGAAGCGCACGCTTCGAGGCGGCGTGCGCTGCCTTGAGCGACGCGAGCGGGATGCCGCTCGCGTAGCGGAGCATCGAGCTGTCAGCTCGCCAGCCGGCGAGGTGCTCGTCGAAGAGCGCCTGCATCGGCGGGGAGGACCAGTACACATGGTGGACGCCGTTGGTGATCGAGGCCACGTCGACCCCGGGCAGCATTGCCCTGGTCACCTCGGCGTGCCGGCGCGAGACGGCGTTCACGTAGCCGGAGAGCGCCGTCCCGAGCGACGTCATGTTCAGCACGTCTCCCCGCAAGAGGCCGAGCGACGAGAGCACCGCGGTCCGCCGCTCACCGAGGACGCCCCGGACGAGGGCTGCGGCGAAACGATCATGGCCGGCGGGCACCGGCGTGTGCGTCGTGAAGGCGCACCGGGAACGGACCGCCGCCACCTGCGCCGCCGTCGGGGCGGTCTCGGTCTCGCCCATCTCGGCTTCGAGCAGCCGCAACGTCAGCAGGGAGGCGTGCCCCTCGTTCATGTGGAAGCGGGTCAGGTTGTCGTACCCGAGCTCGCGCAGCATCGACAGCCCGCCAATTCCGAGGACAGCCTCCTGCCGGAGGCGATGCTCCCGGTCACCGCCGTACAGCTGGTCGGTGATGTCGCGATCCGCAGGCGCGTTCTCCTCGACGTCTGTGTGCAGGAACACGACGGCGACCGTGCCGCCACCCACGCCGGCAACGACGAGCTGCCATGCCGCGATCACGACCCGCCGTCCGCCGAGCTCGATCTCGACGGTCTGCGGCAGCCGCTGCAGGAGGGCCGCAGGATCCCAGCTGGCGGGCGCTTCGACCTGGTGGCCGTCCAAGCCGATCCGCTGCGAGAAGTAGCCATCCCGGTAGCCGAGTGTGACGCCGACGAGGGGAAGACGCAGATCGGCCGCCGACCGGAGGAAGTCTCCGGCGAGCACGCCCAGCCCGCCGCTGTAGGTGGGCATGCGCGGGTCCAGGGCCGCCTCCATGCTGAAGTACGCCACCCGAGCGGCGGCTGGCGCCGGCGCCTCCAGCGGCGCGGCGGCGCGCCTCGAGGACGGCTCCGGTGACGAGGGCACCGGGGCATATTAGGGGCCGGCCCGGGAAGGCCCACTCGCCGGCGGCGCGGTCACGCAGAGCTACAGACGGCTCGGGCGCGCCCCTGCGTCGGCGATCACATCGACCAGGCTCTCGAGGGAGGCGAGCGAGTGGCCGTCCACGAAGTCGTCGACGAACGGCAGCGCGGCCGCCATGCCGCGCACGACGGGCGCATAGCCAGGCGAAGCCTTCAGCGGGTTCACCCACACGAGGCGGCGGGCGACGCGGCGAAGCCGCCGCATCTCGGCAGCGAGCGACTCGGGATCACCCCGGTCCCACCCGTCAGAGAGGATCACCACGACGGCACCCCTTGCCATCCCGCGAACGCCCCAACCGTCGTTGAACGCTTTCAGCCCCTCACCGAGGCGCGTGCCGCCGTACCAGTCCGCCACCGACCGCCCCGCCTCCGCCAAGGCGACGTCCGGATCACGCCAGGACAGCTGCCGCGTGATCCGAGTGAGGCGCGTGCCGAGCACGAACACCTCGACGAGGCCGGTGCCCCGGGCGGAGACGGCTGCGTGCGCGAAGCGAAGAAACCCCCTCGCGTACTCCTCCATCGACCCCGAGATGTCGACCAGCAGGACGATGCGACGGGGGCGCACCGATGGGGCGCGCCAGGCGCGGTCGAACGGCTCGCCGTCGGTGCCGAGGGCGCGTCGCATGGTGCGGCCTATGTCGGGCTCACCCCGGTTGCGCTTCGTGGGGGCGAGGCGCCGCGAGCGGCGGTGTGAGGTGATCGGGCGCAGGCGAGCGTAAAGACGGCGTGCCTCCGCCCAGTCGGCATCGGAGTAGGCGGCGAAGTCCCGTTGCCGTAGCAGCTCAACGGCGCTGTAACGAACGATGCGGCTGCCGGCGAGGTCGTCACCGGTGTCGTCGGCTCCCTGCTGCGGTTGCTCGCTGTCGGCGGCGAAGTCGGTCTGGAGTGCGAGCGGCACCAGGGACTGCACACGGGGCAGGTCCGTGCGCCGATCGAAGAACACGCCGAAGGCCCAGTCGTAAAATCCCGCTTCCTCGGGGCGCTGCACGAGCGTCGCTCGCCCCGCCCAGTAGACCTCGTCCCGGCGATCGAGACCTACGGCCCCGAGGGCCTCGGCGAAGTCGACGACGCTGCTCACCGGCACCTCGACACCCGCCGCCCGCAGCACGCCGGCAAAGCCCACCGCCACCCTCGCCCCAATGTCCGTAGGGGCGGGACTGTCGCCCGCACCACCGTCGACTACCGCCCCGGAGGACTCAGGCACCACGGGTAGCGGCCGCCTCGATCAACCCGGCGAGCCCTGCCGCGCGCACGCGGTGCTGGTCCTCCTGGTACTTGAGCACCGCCCCGAGGGTGACGTCCACCGTGTGCTCGTCGATCTGGGACGAGCCGAGGGCCGCCACGGCCGCCGCCCAGTCGATCGTCTCGGCGACGCCGGGGGGCTTGTAGAGATCCATCGACCGGAGCGCCTCGACGACTGCGGCGATCTGGCGGGCTAGCGACGGTGCCGCCTCCGGCGCCCGCAGGAGCACGATCTGGACCTCCCGCTCAAAGCTCGGATGCTCGATCCAGTGGTAAAGGCATCGACGTTTGAGGGCGTCGTGGACGTCGCGCGTCCGGTTCGACGTGAGCACGACGACGGGTGGCACCTCGGCGCGGACCGTTCCCAGCTCAGGCACGGTGACGGCGTACTCCGAGAGGATCTCGAGGAGGAAGGCCTCGAATTCGTCGTCGGCACGGTCGATCTCGTCCACGAGCAGCACAGGCGCTGGCCCGATCGTGGGCTCGAGCGCTCGCAGGAGTGGTCGGCGCACGAGGAAGCGCACGTCGTAGAGCTCATCCTCGGCCGCCCGGGCCGACTCGCCGCTCGCCTCCACGGCCCGCAGGTGCAGGAGCTGACGGGCGTAGTCCCACTCGTAGGCGGCCTGGGAGAGATCGATGCCCTCGTAGCACTGCAAGCGGAGAAGCTCGCCCCCCGTCCAGCGCGACAGGACTTTGGCTACCTCGGTCTTGCCGACGCCGGCCTCACCCTCGAGCAGGAGCGGTCGCCGCAGGGTGAGGGCAAGAAAGATCGCCGTGGCGAGGCCCTCGTCAGCCAGGTAGTCGTGGGCGGCGAGGGCGGCGGCCACGTCACTGACACTCGTCGGGCGCGATGAGAGGGAGTCCACTGCGCACACGCTAATGGGAGCCGATGACTCACCTCCTTGGCGTGACAATGACTGCCGGCCGCCCGAACCGCGGGCGCGGGGCGACCGCAGACGGCCTGCACGGTCGCGGCCGGCACTCAGATCCGGCCCGCCGGGGTTTCTCCACGACTTCTGCGCGCCCAGCGCGACCGCAGACGGCTTGCACGGTCGCGGCGATCGCTGCTCAGCCCCGCCTGCAGCCGTCCGAGTCCCCCTCGGCCCTGCTCTCGGCGAGGTTGATCTCCGCGATCGTGGCGGCCGCCGAGGCGCCCGCCTCTGCGATGAGCACAGCGCTGAGGGCATCGCCGAGGAGGTTGGTATTGCCCTCGGATGCAACAAGGGTGGCCATCCGGCCGATCTCCCCCCCGATCTCGGCGATCTCGAGCGGGATGGCGACGGCGCGCGCCATGGCGGCGGCGAGCGCCTCCTGGCGGCTCGCTTCCGCCGGCAGCCGCCGGGCGGCCATGACGGCGGCATAGGCGCGGGCGTCCTCCTGGGCGAGATGGAGCACTCGAGCGCGCAGGCGCTCCGCCGTCTCGGCCATCGCCTCGGCACCGTCGAGCGACCGGCCGGAGAAGCGCGCCGCCATGGCGCACAGCGCCGCCCCGAGGGCGACGGCCACGCCAGCCGCCGATCCGCTCGCGGGCGCCGGGGTGCGCGCTGAGATCTCATCGAGCAGCTGGGCGAGCGTCAAGTCACTGAAGGAGTCGGCATCGTCCGGGACGGCCGGTCTGGTCACGGCGTCTCTCGGATCCGGATAGGCGGCGCGGGCATGCGCGACGAGACTGCCACAGCGAACGAGGCGGCGGGGGCGATACCATCCGCCCGCGCGACACAGGCGCGCGACACAGGCGCGCGACACAGGGGGACAGGGTTGGCCACCGGGCAGTACGACTTCATCATCGTGGGGGGCGGATCGGCCGGCAGTGCTCTCGCCAACCGCCTGTCGGCAAGCGGCACCAATCGTGTCCTTGTCCTGGAGGCCGGCCGGCCCGACTACGCCTTCGACGTCTTCATTCACATGCCCGCCGCCCTGACGTTTCCGATCGGGAGCCGCTTCTACGACTGGAAGTACGAGTCGGAGCCCGAGCCGCACATGAACGGCCGGCGCATCTACCACGCCCGCGGCAAGGTGCTGGGCGGCTCCAGCAGCATCAACGGGATGATCTTCCAGCGCGGCAACCCGCTCGACTACGAGCGCTGGGCGGCCGACGCCGGCATGGAGGACTGGGACTACGCCCACTGCCTGCCCTACTTCAAGAAGATGGAGACGTGCCTGGCCGGCGCCGACGACTACCGGGGCGGGGGCGGCCCTCTCGTTCTCGAGCGCGGCCCGGCGACCAACCCGCTCTTCCAGGCGTTCTTCGAGGCCGTTCAACAAGCCGGCTACCCCCTCACGTCGGACGTGAACGGGTACCGGCAGGAGGGTTTCGCCCCCTTCGACCGCAACATCAGCCGGGGCCGCAGGCTCTCAGCCGCGCGGGCATACCTCCATCCGGTCATGCGGCGCCCCAACCTCGAGGTCGAGTGCCGCAGCTTCGTCAGGCGCCTCATCTTC
>DASPSK010000470.1:0-7440 GCA_035623975.1 Acidimicrobiales bacterium
CCTGCGACTCGAGCGATCAGGCGCCCTGCAGGTGAGATCGCCCGCCGGGGTCGAGCTCCCGGCCGTGCCGGCCTGCCGGGCCGCAGGTGACGGGCTCGTCGAGGCCCATTCCAAGAGCGGTCTTCACATCGGCCCCGACACCCTTGCCTACGGCGGCGAGCGCTTCGACCTCGGCCTCACGATCGACGCCCTCCTGTGCGTCGCCGGGAAGATCGACTGCTGACGCGGCAACGGGCAAGCAGCTCCTTGACGGCCGAGGCTCAAGCCTTGGCGGTCTTCGTCTTGCGGTGGGCGGGGGCCCGCCGCGGCATCGCCGGTTCACCCACGCTCCGCATGCCGGGAAGAAAGAGAAACGCGAGCGTGATGGCCGCACCCGCCGTCCCCGCCACGACGAGGGTCGTGCGGGGCCCAAGGATGTGGGCCACGGGCGCCGTGAGGGCGTAGCTGAGCGGCAGCAGGGCGGTCGAGATGCACCAGTCGATGCTGGAGACACGACCGAGCATCTCGTTGGCGACCCGGTGTTGCTTGACTGTCGACCAGACGACGGCGCCGACCGCCTCAGCGCCGTTGACGACGAAGGCGGCCGCCGCCAAACCCCACTGGTTCGTGGCCAGGCCGTAGCCGGCGACCGCCACCGTGGCGAGCGTCCACCAGCCGTAGATGAACGTGATCGGCCGCCTGGGATGGCTCCGGCGCCCTGTGACGGCCGCCCCGATGAGGGCCCCGATACCGCCGGTCGCCAAGATGGCGCCGTACACGGAGGCTCCCTCGTGCAGGTAGTTGCGCACGATGTACGGCAGGAGCACCTGGGTCGGACCGATGAAGAGCAAGTAGGTGAAGGTGGCCGAGAGGAACGTGCCCCACAGCCAGACATGCCCGCGGACGTACCGGAGGCCTGCCCACACCTCGTGACGCAAGCTGGCCTGCCCGCCGCCCGGAGCGCTCGCCACCGGCGCCATGCGGCGCACACAGACAGCGGAGAACGCGAAGGTGGCGGCGTCGAAGGCGAAGGCGCCGGCGGGGTGAAGAGCCGCCACGGCCAGGCCACCGAGCGCCGGACCCGCGAGCTGGATGGCAGCGGGCCGGACGAACTGCTCGATGGCGTTCGCTTGCGTGAGCTCGTGCTCGGGCACGAGCTGGGGTACGAGAGCGTCGAGCGCGGGGGAGGCGAACGCGGTGGCGGTGCCGATGACACCACCGACGACGTACAGCTCCCAGAGGCGGGCGGCGTGTGCCCCGGTCAGCCCCGCCAGGCCGGCGACGGCGAGCGCCCGGGCGAGGTCGGCCCACATCAGGACGCTGCGCCGAGCGACCCGGTCGGAGACGGCACCGCCCACGAGCAGCATGGCCACCTGCGGCAGGGAGACGGCCAAGCCGACATAGGCCAACGCGGACGGGCGGTCGGCAATGGCGTAGGCCTGCCAGGCGATGGCGACGATGAAGACGCCGTCGCCGAGGAGGGAGACGCCCATGCCCGTCCACAGCAGGCGGAAGTCCCGTCGCCGCAGGGGCGCCCTGAGTAGCACCGCGACCTCCGGCTCAGCCGGGGGCGGATGTCCGCTGCATGTCGAAGCGCTCAGCCAGCTCCCCGAGGACTTCGATCAGCTGCTCGATCTCGTCCTCACCGTTCGCCGCCGTTACCTGGATGCGGAAGCCCACTTGAGCCTTCGGCACGAGCGGGTAGGCGGCGAGCGTCACGTAGATGCCCCGCTCGAAGAGGAACCTGCCCACCTTGTCGATGTCGTCACCCGGGCCGAGGGGCAGCTCGATGACCGGGAACCCGGACGTGTTGAGGGTGCGCAGCCCGAGCTGGTCGATGCGGGCGAGCAGGCGGGAGGACTTGTGCCAGAGACGACGGCGGATATCGTCGCCCTCGGCGTCGTTGACGCGAAAGCCCGCCAGCACGGTGGCGAGCGAGGCCGTCGGCGACGGTCCGGAGTACAAATAGGGCGGGGCGGCCACCTTGAGGTGGTTCTTCAGCGAGGTGGGCAACGCCAGGAAGGCCGCCAACGAGGAGTACGACTTCGAGAAGCCCGCGACGAGGACGATGTTGTCGTAGGTCTCCCCGAAGTACTTGACGATGCTGTTGCCGCGGTAGCCGTACGGCATCTCGGGTGACGGCGACTCTCCGATGACGCCGAAACCGTGGGCGTCGTCGACGTAGAGGAGGCAGTCGTACTGGCGGCAGATGCGGGCGTACTCGGGCAGGTACGGGGCATTGCCGGTCATGCTGTTCACACCGTCGATGCAGAACATTCGCGGCATGCTCGGGGGCAACGTGCGGAGGATCTCCTCGAGGTGCCCGGGATCGTTGGCGTGCACGCGGCGCAGGCGAGCCCCGTCTCCCCGGGCGATCCTCGCCCCGTCGTAGATCGTCTTGTGAGCCTGCGCGTCCACGAGCACGGCTCCTTCGCCCGCGAGGACCGGAATGATCGCCGTGTGGATGATCGTGATCGTCGGCAGCACGAGCGAGTCGGGCGCGCCGAGGAGCTCCGTCAGCCGATCCTCGATCTCCACGTAGAGGCGGGGGCTTCCGAGCAACCGCGACCAGCTGGGGTGGATGCCCCAGCGTCGCACCGCGGGCTCGACGGAGTCGATGATCTCCGGGTGGAGGTCGAAGCCGAGGTAGTTGCAGGAGGCGAAGTCGCACAGCCACTGATCGCCCACGCGGATCCGCCGTCCCCTGACTTCGTCGATGACAGCGTCCATCATGGGATGAGAGCCGCGCAGCCGCTCGAGGTCAGCCCAACGGGCGTCCCGGCGGTCACGTTCGGATATCGGTTCGCCGGCCGCCCCGTTCTGCGGCGGCACAGGAGTCCATGTCGTGGTCATGGCTGCTCCCCGCCGGGGAGGGGAACCGAGCCCGCCCAGAAGTCCCGCGAAGACAGCCGGGGCAGGAGGGCCTCGATCTCGTCGGCTCGGAGAGGCTTGGCGAAGTAGAAACCCTGCCCGTACTGGCAGCCAAGGGCACGCAGCTCGTCGACCTGGGTGGACTGCTCGACACCTTCTGCCACGGTCTCGAGGTGCAAGGTCTTGCCCAGCTGGACGATCGCCTCGGCCAGCGCCCCCTGCTCGAGCGAGTCGCCGACGTCGTCCACGAACGACTTGTCCACCTTCAAGATGTCGATCGGGAACCGCTTGAGGTAGCTGAGCGACGAGTAGCCGGTGCCGAAGTCGTCGATGGCGAAGGCCACGCCGAGCATCTTCAGCTCCAGCATCTGGGCGATGACCGACTCGGAGTCCTGCACGAGCACGCTCTCGGTGATCTCGAGAACAAGGGAGCCCGGGTCGAGGTCCGCCGCCCGCACGGCCCGTGAGACGTCGTCGAAGAGGCCCTTGTGCTGGAAGTGGCGGGCAGAGATGTTCACGCTGACGCGGAGGCCCCGGGCGCCCTTGTTGTTTCGCTGCCATTGGGCCGCCTGGGCGCACGCCTTCTCCAGCACCCAGCGCCCGAGCGGGATGACGAGCCCGGTCTCCTCGGCGATAGGGATGAAGTCCTTCGGGAGCAGGAGTCCGAGCTCTGGGTGGTTCCAGCGCACGAGTGCCTCCACGCCGATCGTCTGGCCCCCGTCGAGGTTGACGATCGGCTGGTAGTGGAGGACGAACTGCCGCTCGTCCACGGCCCGTTGCAGCTCGGCCGTCCGTTCCAGTCGCTCCAACATGGCCGCCTGCAGGGCGGGCTTGTACACCTCGTAGCAGTCCTTGCCGCGGGCCTTGGCGGCGTACATGGCGACGTCGGCCGCCTGCAACAGCTCGGAGGGATCCTCGAAACCCGGAGAGCTCAGGGCGATGCCGATGCTGCCGTGTATCTGCACCTCGCGGTCCTCGATCGTCAGCGGTGCCTTCAAGTCGGCGATCACCCGCTCGGCCAGGGTGCAGGCGTCGGCCGGACCCTCCGTCTCCTCGAGGAGGATGGCGAACTCGTCCCCGCCGAGGCGGGCGGCCGTGTCACCCGAGCGAAGGGAGGCGGCGAGGCGCTGGCCCACGGCGACGAGGAGATCGTCCCCGGCAGCGTGCCCGAGACTGTCGTTCACGACCTTGAAGTCGTCGAGGTCGAGGAAGAGCACGGCGAGCGAGGACCGCGAGCGGCTCCGCTGGAGGGCGTGCTCGAGGCGGTCCCGGAACAGGACGCGATTGGCCAAACCGCTGAGGGCGTCGTGAAGTGCCTGGTGCTTCAGCTCCTCCTCGAGTGCGATCTGCTCGCTGACGTCGCGCATCGTAAGGACGATCCCCTCGACGGTGGGGTCACTGAGGAGGTTGTTCGCCACGACCTCCATGTGGCGCCAGGAGCCGTCGTGGTGCTGCACCCGCCAGCGGTCGACCTCCGATGCCCCCGGACGGAATGCCACCTTGGTGTAGGCGGCCAGCGCCTTCTCCACGTCGTCGGGGTGGACGAGGGTGGTGAAGCGGACGCCGTCGAGGGAACCGGGCTCGTAGCCGAGTGTCCGCTTGGCCGAGGCGGTCTGGTAGGTGATCGTCGTGTCGGGACGGGCGATGAGGATGACGTCGGAGGCGTTCTGCACGAGCGTCTGGAAGCGGGCTTCGCTGCGCCGGGCGTGAAACGTCTCGGTGAGGGTCTCCCGGTCAAGGGCCATTCCCACCTGGGCGGCGAGGGTTTCCAGGGTGTTCGTCAGCTCCGGGGGCAGCTTGCTGGCGCTCCGTATGGCGATCAGAGCCTTGAGCTGCGTGGAGGCGACGATCGGGCAGAGGAACAGCTGGTCGGCGGGGGTGAAGTCCACCGGCGTCGAGAACGGCCGCGGGGCAGCACAGCACGTCACGTGGCCGGCCGCCAGGCTCTCGCGCACCTCCGGAGCAAGGGCGCTCAGGCTGACGGCGGCGTCAGCCGGCCCCACGCGTGATCGCGCCACGACCTCGAGCCCGCCCGTCGCGCCGGCGACGGCGAAGCTGACGTCGAGCAGGTCGGCGTAGTCGCTCGCGAGCTCGCTCACCGCCCTCACCGTCGCCTCGTACATCGCCTCCCTGCCGGGCGCGGCCACCAGCTCGGCGGACGCTTGGCGGAGGACCTGCTCCCTCGAGACCGCCTGTTGGTGGGCCTGCACGAGCCCGGACATGCGCAGGAGCACGAGGAGGAACATGGCGGCGGCCACGACGGCGACGACGGGGGCATCGACGACATGGCCGAGCCCGGCTTCGACGAGGAGGACGGCGGGAGCGATGAGGGAGACCGTGGCGAGCAGCGCCAGCCGCGCCCGGCTCGTCCTTAACGCCGTGGCGGGCCTCGGCGTGGACAGCTCCCGCATGGAGGGATGGAGGGCGGCGGCTCCCCAGCAGCTGTAGAAGACGATCCAACCGAGGTCGATCGGGTTGCCGTCGGACCAGTTCCAGGCGGGATGAAGATTGATGAGGCCGTAGAACGAGTCGGAGACGAGGGTCCCCACGGTCCCGATGGCGAGCAAGCGGCCGGCGGTGTTCTTGAGGCCACCGGCGTTCCACAGGTGCGCCAGCATGGCCAGTACGAGGACGTCGCCGAGGGGGTAGCCGGCTGCGGTCAGGCGGGCGAGGAGGCCCCCCGGGGCCCGCACGTTCGGGCCGATCAGAAAGACCCAGGAGAGCAGCCCCACCCCGAGCGTGATCGTGACGGAATCGAGCAGGCTGTTGCGGTCGCCCCCGGGGATCCGCGAGCGGGCGAGTAGCAGCAGTCCCACTGCCAACACCGGGTACATGGTGATGTAGATGGCGTCGATGAACGACGGGAACGGGATCACGCCCCCGATGAGCTGGTGCCAGGCTTTGTAGGTGGTGTCGCCGGTGATGAACAAGAAGACGCCGCCGCCGAGGAACCACCAGGCGATGCGGGCATCGGGGCGGAAGCGGTAAGCGCCGTAGGCGATGGCGGCCACGGCCGAGAGCCCGAGGATCGCCCAGGCGGGCACCTGTCCCGGCCACTCCATCCAGGGGACCACCCCGATGATGCGCGGCGAACCGGAGGGCTCGCCGAAGGGGAAGTAGATGAGGGCTACGAGGGCTTCCCAGGCGAGGAACCACTTCCAGGCGTTCGCGGGCAGGCCTTTTGCGCCCGTACCTTCATCGCCGGACGTTTGGGCGCGTGCCGCGGCGGACTCGTGGCGGGTCGACTCGACCACCTCCGCTGTCGCAAGCCGTGACACGCGTCTCCTCACCGTTCTTTGCGGTTCACCATCTATCGGCGTGCGCGGTCGTCGACTTGAGCCACAATCGCCCCACGGTGCACACCTGAGCAGGGCGGACACGCTCGGGCGGTCCTCGGGGGCCTCTCTCGAGGGCGGCGGGCCTCTGCGGCCCGCCGGATACGGCCGAGAACGCCACAACACCATTTGACAAGGCCAGGACCTGCAGTGAAGCTTGACGACCAGGTGGTCCCGGCCCGGCGGACCGCCGCGAATCAGCCCCACGCCTGCGAGGTGCACACGGGCCGTCACGAGAGCGAGGGGATGTGGCCTGTCTTCTGATCCCGGTGCCGTCGCGGCATCGATGACCGACCGGCGACTTCGGCAGCTCTACGAGGATCCGGCCACTCCGCTCAGCTCCGGGCTTGAGCGAGCAGAGCGGCAGGCCGCCATCCTGGCCGGAGTCGTCGCGGCCGCCGATCGGCCTCTTCTCGGCATCGACGTCGGTTGCGGGGACGGCATGGCGACCGCACTGGCGCGGGCGACTTGTCGAGCAAGCGGGCGGGGATCGATACGAATCGTGGGTTTCGACTGGTCGGTAGCCGCTCTGCGCCAAGCCGCCGCCCGGGGCGTCCCCGTGGCGGGGGCCTCGACGGACGCGCCTGGGCTGCCGCTTGCCCCCGCCAGCGTGGACGTCGTCGTCATGAGCGAGCTCATCGAGCATCTCGTCGACCCTGACGCGGCGCTCACAGAGGCGTGGCGCGTCCTTGCCGGCGGCGGCACCCTGCTGCTCTCGACCCCCAACCTGGCGGCCTGGTACAACCGCGTCCTCCTGGCGGCAGGGGTGCAGCCGATCTTCACCGAGGTGAGCCTGCGGGGGATCTACGGCCGGCCGGGCAGGGAAGTCGTCGGGCATCTGCGCGTCTTCACCCGCCGGGCGCTCGTGGGACTTCTCAAGGCCAACGGCTTCGTCGACATCGCCATCGCGGGCGCCCCGTACCACGACGTGCCGCCGCCCCTCAAGGCACTGGACCGGCTCCTGTGCAGGACACCGAGCTTGGCGTCCATCCTGCTGGCGTCTGCCCGCAAGCCCGCCTGATCGTCTGTGAGCTGGTAGGTCGTGAGACTCAGCGAGGGCCTGGATGCCAGCGCCGCCGCAAGAGGAGCTCGAGGTTCCAGGTGACGACCTCCCGCACGCCGGGCAGGTGCACGACGCCCCGTGCGAACCAGGGGTGATAGCGGGGCCCGGCCTCGATCACCTCCAGTTCGGGGTGATGGCGGACGTAACGCAGGGTCGGACCGACGTGCACGGCGAACAGGCTCGAGCCGAAGA
>DASPSK010000493.1:0-9694 GCA_035623975.1 Acidimicrobiales bacterium
GCGGCGCCCACTGGATCGCCCTCCTCGGGGCCGCCGGCGGGCTCGTCGTGCTCGCGGGCGATCCGCGGGCCGTCTGCAACGACGCCATCGTCGCCGTCATCTACCTGGCGGCCCGTTGCTGGCGCGAGAGAGAGGCCCTTCGCCGGGCACTCGGCGGTGTCGCCGCCGGGGTCGCCCTCGCCGTCGCCGCCGGCGCCGCCCAGTGGCTGCCGGGCCTCGCCTACCTGCACACCTCGCAGAGATCGGTGAGCACGCTGGTCCTCTTCGGCTACTACTCGCTCGGCTGGAACAACCTGCCGCTGCTGGCTGTGCCCTATCTGATCGGAGGCAACGGCAACTTCGCCATGCCAGTCTACGCCGGGTCGCTCAACATGCCCGAGGTCACCTACGCCGTCGGCATCCTCCCCCTCGTCGCCCTCTTCGCTCTCCTCCCGCGGCTGCTGCGGCGGGGACGCAGAACGGCCGGGCGCGACGACCGGCAAGGGCTCGCCGTCTGGTACGTCATGTTCCTCGTCGGCGCGGTGCTGACGACAGGCGCGAGGACGCCCCTCGGCCACCTGCTCGTGCATGTTCCCCTCTACGGCGGCCAGCGCGACCAGAACCGCAACGCCGCCATCGCCGACTTCGCCCTCGCGTCGCTGCTGGCGATCTTCGTCGACAGCCTACGGGCGAGCTCGATCGGCGCGGCGACCAGCGCGTCGTCGTCGCTGCAACGTCTGCAGCGGTGGGCCGGGGCCGTGCCCGCTGCCGCCGTCGTCGGTCTCGTGCTCGCCATGTTCGCCTGGACGCGGCCGATGGAGCGCTGGCTCGGCGTCACGAGCCCGCAACCGCGCCTGCCCCTGGAGATGGCCGGGTATTACGCCGTCGCCGTCCTCATCGCCCTCGGCGCCCTCTACGTGCTCGCCCGCAGGACCTGGCGATCGACCGAGAGCCGGCGGCGCGCTGCCGCCACCGTCGTGCTCGCCGACGTCCTCGTCTTCGTCGTGATGGCGTCCTACCAAGCGGTCCCTCTCTCGGCCCTTGCCGAGAGAAACCCGCCGCTCAGCGCCCTGCTGGCGCGCCTGCCGCCGGGCAGCCGCATCGCCATCGACGACCCGGACCAGCTGGCGCTCGACGATCCCCCCTACCTCACCGACAAGCTCGGGGTCAACGACCTCGTGCTCCTGCACGCCCTCGCCTCCGTGCAGGGCTACGGCTCGGCCGTGCCGGCGGCCTACGGCGCTGCCACCGGCACCCACGACGTCGAGAACCTCCTCCCCGCCGCCTTGCTCGGCTCCACCTTCGACGACCTCGACCTCGGGGTCGTCGTCGTCGTGCCCGAGCAATTCGGCACGATCGTGCCCAACGGGGAGGCTGCCCCCATCCCCCCAGGGCCGCCGCTCCCGGCGGGCACGAGTGCCGCCGACCGCCAACCCGGGGGCGTGGCCCGTGCCCCGTACCCGCCCGCGGGCCCCTGGCGCCTCGGGCCCGCGGGCACGGACTGGCAGCTGCCCGCCCCGGCGGTCATCACCGCGGTTACCCTCGCCTTCGACCGCCGTTACGGGCCGCTGCCCTCCGGACCAGTGAGCCTCAGTGTGCGCCTCGCCGACGGGCGCAGCCTCGGCGTGACCGGGACCCTCCGCGGCGGGACCGATCTGGTGCTCGCTCTCCCGGCGGCGGCCGTGCGCGCCGGAGGCGGGGCGCTCGCGGTCGCCGCCCGCACCCTCCCCCGGGCGGGCACTGCGGCCGTCGTCGGCGCGGTCGTCGTCGACGCCGAGGCCCCCACCGCCCCCTTGGCCTTGCACCAGCCCTCTTCCGGCACAGTCCGCTATGCCCTCAACGGGCTCCTGCAGGGCCTGTTGACGCCGCCGCACTGGACCTACGCAGGTCACATCGGTCCTCTCGTGCTCTACCGCGACAACCGGGCGCGGGGAGAGGCGTGGCTGGAGGCGCCGGGCGCCCGAGCCGCCTCGGCGCCCTCGGTCGCAGGCGCGGTGAGCACGCCCACGCTCCAGCCCTGGCAGGACGCCGTCACGATGGTCCAGTCCCCCACGCCCGCCCTGCTCGTGCGGAGCGAGCAGTACTCACCAGGTTGGTCTGTCACGCTCCAGCCCGTCAGCCCGTCCGGCGCCACCGGGCGCCCCTCCTCCCGCCCGGTCGAGGCGGTCGGCCTGCTGCAGGGCGTGGAGATCCCCGCCGGTCGGTACCGACTCACGTGGCACTACCACTCGGGCCGAGCCGAGATCGGCCTCTTCCTCTCGGGTGCGGGATGGGTGGCGTCCGCCGGTCTCGGCGTCGCCGGGCTTAAAGGACGGCGGCGTCGTCTCCGCCTGGCCGGGACCGGCCGTTAGGCTCGCCCGCCGTGCGCTTTGTGATCTGGATCGGCACGGAGCTCCCCTGGCCGCAGGTGGCTGAGACGGCCAGGGCGGCCGATGAGGCCGGCTGGGACGGCATCTACCTCGCCGACCATTTCATGCCGAACGAGGAACCGCTCCGCCTCGGACCTCGGCTGGAGGCCTGGACTGCGCTCGGAGCCCTTGCTGCCCTTACCGAGCGTGCCCGCCTCGGTGTTCTCGTGAGCGGCAACACCTACCGCCACCCCGCCATCCTCGCCAACATGGCGGCGACGACCGATCGCATCAGCCACGGCCGTCTCGTCCTCGGCCTCGGGGCGGGCTGGCAGGTGAACGAGCATGCCGCCTACGGCATCGATCTCTACGAGATCCCCGAGCGCCTCGCCCGTCTCGAAGAGGCCTGCGAAGTCGTCCGACTGCTGCTGAGCGCCGAGCGTGCCAACTTCGAGGGGCACTACTACCGGCTCACCGACGCCCCTTGCGAACCAAAGCCGCTGCAAGCCCACCTCCCGCTCCTCATCGGCACGTCCGGAGAGCGCCTCGGCATGCGGATCGCCGCCCGCCATGGCGACATCTGGAACTGTTGGGCCACCCCGGAGACGATGGCGCACAAGATCGCCGTGCTCGAGGCCCACTGCGAGGCTGTCTCGAGAGATCCGGCCACGCTGCAACGCTCCACGCAGGCGCTCCTGCACATCACAGAGGACCGCGCCGAGCTGGAGGATTGGAGGTCGCGACCGCACGCCATGCCGACACTCGTCGGCGCCCCCTCGGAGGTGAGCGAGGCGCTCGCCGCCTACGAGCGCCTCGGAGTCGACGAGTTCGTCGTCGTCGGGCGGTCGCTCGGAGGCGAGCAGAGCGCCCGCCTCGAGAACATGGCCGCTTTTCTCGAGGGCCCCGCCGCTCCCTTTCGCGCCTGATGGACGGCTCGGCATCGAGCCTTTCGCCTCGGACCTACACCTCCGCCTGGAACCTTCGGCCAGGCCCGGGCCGAGTCGGCACGTGACAGACTTTCGCATGGCGCACCCGTTTTGGCCGTTGTTCGATCCCGTCGTGGAGCTATTGGGCCTCGGTCCCGATCTTGCCCCCCTGCCAGCCCCGCCGGCTGCCCAGACCACCGGCGGCTGAGTCGGCGAGCAGTCCGTGCCGCTCGTCCTCGCCGTCCCGGACAAGTTCAAAGGTACCGCCACCTCCTCCCAGGTGGCCGCCGCCATCGCCACGGGGGCGCGGGCGAGCGGCTGGACGGCCGTGCGGCGTCCCATGTCCGACGGCGGCGAAGGACTCCTCGAGGTCGTGGGCGGGCCCAACCGGGCGACCGTCGTGACCGGGCCCCTCGGGCAAGCGGTGGCAGCGGCCTGGCGCTTCGACGACACCCCGCTCGACGGCACCGGCGTGCCCACCGCCGTCATCGAGATGGCTCAGGCGGCCGGGCTCGTGCTCGCAGGCGGCCGCGAGCACAACGACGCCCTCGCCGCCACGACGCGGGGCGTGGGCGAGCTGATCGTCGCCGCCATGGACGCAGGCGGGCGGCGCCTCGTCGTCGGATGCGGAGGCTCGGCGACGACCGACGGCGGGCAGGGGGCGCTCGAGGTGCTCGCCGGCCGCCCAGAGCTGGCGGAGGTGGAGATCATCGTCGCCTGCGATGTGAGGGTGGGGTTTCTCGAAGCCGCCACCCGCTTCGCTGCGCAGAAGGGCGCCTCGCCGGAGCAGGTGAGGCTCCTCGAAGGGCGCCTCGGCGAGCTGGCGGACCGTTATGCAGACGAGTTCGGGACCGACGTGGCCCAGCTCGAAGGTGCCGGGGCCGCCGGCGGGCTCGCTGGGGGGCTCGCAGCCATCGGCGGCAAGCTGGTGTCCGGCTTCGAGCTCGTAGCCTCGCTCGTCCGGCTCGACGAGTGCCTGCGCGTCGCCGACGCCGTCGTGACGGGCGAGGGGTACCTCGACGAGCAGTCGTTCATGGGCAAGGTCGTCGGCGAGGTGTCCGCCCGCGCCGGCACTCGGCCGACGCTGTGTGTCGCCGGAGGCGTCAGCCCGCCCGGGGCACGCGCCGCGGCCGCACGGGGACTTTCGATCGTGAGCCTGAGCGAGCGTTACGGCGAGGCGAGCGCCCGGGCCCGCCCCCTCGCCCTCGTGGGCGAGGTCGTGGCAAGGTGGCTGAGCGGGCTCGTACCGGCGGAGGCGGGCAGAGTCCGAAACTGAGACTCGCAAGGTCGGTGGCGCCCGCTAGCGTCGGGCACGCGCAGGTGGACCGAAGGGGGACCTCGGATGGCTGATCGGCTTCGGTTCGGCATCTTCATGGCACCGTTTCACCCTGCAGGGGAGAACCCGACGCTGGCGCTGGAGCGCGACCTCGCCCTCATCGCCCACCTGGACCGGCTCGGCTGGGACGAGGCCTGGATCGGCGAGCACCACTCGGCCGGCAGCGAGATCATCGCCTCCCCGGAGATCTTCATCGCCGCCGCCGCCGAGCGCACCCGCCACATCAAGCTCGGCACCGGGGTCGTGAGCGTCAGCTACCACAACCCCCTCTGGGTGGCCGAGCGCGCCGTGCTGCTCGACCATCTGACCCGGGGCCGGTTCATGCTCGGCCTCGGTCCGGGCTCGTTGCCGACCGACGCCGCCATGATCGGACTCGACCAGAGCCAGACGAGAGAGCTGCTGGCCGACGGCGTCGACGTCATCATGCACTTGCTGAGGAGTGAGGAGCCGATCAGCTTTCGCAACGACCGCTGGGACCTTCGCGACGCCCGTCTCCACCTGAGGCCGTACTCCAACCCACTCTTCGACGTCTCCGTCGCCGCCGTGGCTTCCCCCGCCGGCCCCCAGATCGCCGGCAAGCACGGCATCGGGCTGCTCTCCATCGGCGCCACGCAGGCGGTCGGCTTCGACGCCCTCGCCCTGCACTGGGACGTCGTCGAGGAGCGAGCCGCCCATTTCGGCACGACCGTCGATCGGGCGGATTGGCGACTCGTCGGGCTCATGCATATCGCCGAGAGCCGCGAGCAGGCCTACCGCGACGTCGAGTACGGCATCGAGCAGTGGTTCGAGTACTTCCAGGCCGTCGCCGCCTTCCCACAGATGGCTGTGGGCGGGGGCGACGTCCGCGAGATGATCGCCTTCGTCAACGAGACCGGGCTCGGGTCGATCGGCACGGTAGAGGACGCCGTCGCCCAGATCGAGCGGCTCCTGAAGCAGTCCAACGGTGGCTTCGGCTGCTACATGCTGCTGGCGCACGAATGGGCCAACCCGTCCGCCACCCACCGCAGCTACGAGCTTGTGAGCCAACACGTCTTTCCCCAGTTCCAGGGTCAGAGCTGGAGCACGACGCAGGCGAGGGCGCGGGCGAAGGCGTCGAGGCCGGAGCTGGCCGCCCAGCACCTGCAAGCGATCGCCGACGTCACTGCCAGGTACCACGCCGAGGTGGACAAAGCCTGACTCCGGCTCAGCCCGCCGGGCGCAGGCACATGCCCAGCGCGGCCGCATCCCTCCAGTAGCCGGGGTACGTCTTGCGCACGCAGCCGGGATCACGGATGACCACACCGGGGACGGCAGCTGCGAGCGAGGACAGCGCCATCGCCATACGGTGATCGTCGTAGGTCTCGACGACGGCGCCCTCGAGCGGCCGGCCCCCGTGCACGACGAGGGCGTCGCCCTCCTCCTTGACGCCGGCGCCCAGCTTGGCGAGCTCGCGGGCGATGGCGGCGACGCGGTCGGTTTCGTGGCCGCGGGCGACCGAGACCTTCCCGAGGCGCGTGGGGCCCTCCGCCAATGCCGCCAGCACGGCGAGGGTGGGCACCTGGTCGGGCATGGGCGAGACGTCGACGTCGACGCCCCGCATCGTGCCCGGGCGGCTGACAGTCACACCGCCCTCGGCGGCGGATGCGACCTCGGCACCCATGGCGGCGAAGACGGCGGTGAGAGCGGCGTCAGGTTGGTGCGTGGGGACCACGTTGGCCACCGTGACGCTGCCGCCGGTCGCCATGGCCAAGGCGAAGAGATGGCCGGCGGCGCTGGCGTCGTATTCGACGACCTCGTCGCGCCCTTCATAGTGGTGTCCAGCCGCCACGACATAGCCAAGGGCCTCCTCGCGGCGCACGCCCGCTCCCCAGCGCGTCATCGTCTCGAGCGTCAGGTCGACGTAGCCGACCGCCCCGAGGTGGGCGACCTCCAGCTCCACGTCGGCGTCGGCATACGGCGCCACGAGGAGCAGTCCCGTGACGAATTGGGAGCTGGCGGCGGCGTCGACGCGCACGTGACCGCCGGCGAAGCCCTTTGAGGTGATGCGCAGAGGCGGCCGCCCGCCCTCGGTCTCGATCTCGGCCCCGAGGGACTCGAGGGCCTCCAGGAGCGGGAGGATCGGGCGTCGCCGCAGCGGCGGCGCCCCGTCGAGGACGACCGTGCCGCGCACGAGGAGGGCGGCCGCCGCCAGCCAGCGCAGCGTCGTGCCCGACAGGCCGGCGGTGAGGACGCCGGCGGGCGTCTGCAGGTGCCCGCCCGTGCCAGCCACCTGCAGGCCGCCCTCGCCCTCCTCGGCCAGGCCGGCCCCGAGGGACCGCAGGGCGGTCATCATCACGGCGGTGTCGTCGCTGCGAAGCACATCGCCGAGGCGGCTGCCGCCGTCTGCGAGGGCCGCCACGAGCAGCAGCCTGTTCGTGACGCTCTTGCTCGTGGGCGCCCTCAGGGTGCCGGCGAGGGGGCCCGACGGCACGATCTCGACTTCGCCCAGCTGGAGGGGATCGAACGACGCCCCTGTCACGAGAGGCCGCCCCGGGGTCCCGGCTGCGCCTTGGGCTGCGCCCCGGGCGGCGCCTCGGGCTGCGCTTCGGGCTGCACCGCAGGCGATCGCACCGCCTTGCCGTCCGGCGAGGGCAGGTCCACCTTGGCCGGAAACGCCCCCTCGGGTGCGGGTCGCTCCGACGCGGCCGGACTCGGGCCGGGGCCGGCCCGGAGCTTTTTCACCACGGGGGCGAGCCGCATCTTGTTGCGAATGCGACCCTCGTCGGTGATGCTGCCGTCGGGCGACCGGTGCGGCGGCCTCACGGGCATCTGGAGTGACTCGGAGAGGTGCCGCCGCTCCCCTGACCAGGGCGCCCGCGGGGCGACGACGCGGTCCGCCAGCCGGTAGGCGATCGCCTCGTAGTTGACCCGCCAACCCTGGAAGTGCGGCCAGGCCTCTGCCGGCGTCCGCTCCATCGGGAAGCCGGTCGTCGCCAGGACCTCGACGGCGTACGCGAACTCCTCGAAGGTCAGCTGCAGGGGGGCATCTGGCAATGGATCAGGGTCGTAGGACCAGTGCAGCGTGTAGGCGATGCGCCGCATGCACGTGAAACCCATGCGCAGACACATCCGCGCCTCGCTCGGCGCCGCCGACGGCATGACGGCGAGCTGCATGGCGCAGGCGTCCAACACGGCCAGGAGGGCGAGCACCCAGGAGTACCACGGCTCCGGGGAGCGGAAGAGGATGAGGACCGGATAGCTCGTGTGGCTCTCCGACACCTCCGCCGCCCACTGCTCCCAGGCACGGTACAGATCGGGGAGGGCGTCGAGCGTCTGGATGAGCTGGTGGCGTGCGAGCAGCTCCGGGCCCCAGGCCGGCAGGCCGGCACGGGCCTCCATCAAGGTCACCAACGACTCGCGCCGGTTGAAGGCCTGGTAGATGGCTGGCAGGTAACCGATCTGGAGAGCGATGGCGACCGCCCCCGTGGCAGCGGCCATGATCACGAGGACGTCGTTGCTCGGGCCTCCCACATGGGCCAGGCCGATCGTGAACATCGACGAACCCGCCTCGCGGACGGCGACGACAAAGCTGCCGGCGTACGGCCACAGGGCGAGCGAGTACCCGAGCAGGAACAAGGAGAGAAACGCCACCAGCTGTGACAGCAACGCCACCGGCCCCATGCCGGCGAGGATGGCGTCTTTGATCTCGAAGCGCTTCGCCAGTCGGGCGATGCCGACGAACACGAGACGCGTGCTGCGAGTGGCGACGCGGCCGATCCACTGGAACGGCGACCTCCCCCGCGGCGTCACGAGCGTCGCCACCATGCTCGCCCACGTCACCGCCACGAGAAGGAGCCCGAGGGCGATGCGAACGATTGCCACGCCCGCCAGCTTGGCATGCCTGCGCGTGTGCCGGGCACCTGCCGCTTGCCGCTTTGCGGCCGCGGGGCCCTGACGATCAGATGAGGGTGCGCAGGGCCGACACGACGCGCAGGCGGGCGTCGTCGCGCGGCAGGAGACCGCCGTCCTCGAGATCCCACAGGAGCGACAGCACCGCCTTCACGTAGCCCCAGGCGGCGAGCAGGTCGGCGTCGAGGCCGACGATGCCGCCCATGAGGTCGAGCCGCCGGCGCACGAGCGGCGCCATGTCCAGAACGCCCTCGGTGTACGCAAAGGGGTTGTAGAGCATGGCACCGGTGTCGTAGCCGGCGTCGCCGGCAAAACCCTTCGGATCCACCACGACCCAACCCCTCGCCTCGTCCTCGAGGACGTTGTCATGGTGGAGGTCTCCGTGAACCACGACCGCAGGTGCCCGGTTCGCCAACAGCTCCTGCAGCACGCGCCGAGCCGTCGCTGCCGTCGCCCGCAGGTCACGTAACCCGCTGTCGATCTCGGCGAGCGTCTCGCGGAGGTCCTTGCCGCCAGCGCTCACACCGTGAGGGCCGCGATCGAAACGCTCGAAGGAGTCCTCCAGCCTGGCGAGCGACGGCAGCCCGCAGTCGAGCCCGGTCGGAGCCCAGAAACCCGTCATGGCCGAGCACAGGAGCTCCGTGGCCCGGTCATCGTCGTCTTCGCACACCTTGGCCAAGGATCCCCCGGTCGCCCGTGCGAGCAGGAGCGCCCCGCTGGCTGCCTCCACCTCGAGGAGGCGGACGGCCGAAGGCCCCGCCAGGCGCAAGGCCAGGGCTTCGCGGGCGGGGAATTCGTCATCATCCGGGGCCGGGGGGGTGATCTTCAGTACGCAGGCTTCGCCCGATTCGCGGGTGGCGGCGACGACGTAGCTCCGCGAGAGCGGCAGCACCTCCCCGAGGCTGAGCCCCCATCGCTCGGCCAGTGTGGCCACGACGTCTGCCAGATCGCGGAGCCAGCGCGCCCGCTCGCTCCGCTCACCCGCCCGCGCAGTGAGGATGCGGCGGCGAAAGGCCTCGGGCAGATCGAGTTCGTTCACCACCGAGGCGAGGCTAACGAGGGCCGGTTATAGGACACGGCGCTCCGGCGGCATCTCGCGCAGTCCGCCGGGCCGGGGAGGGCCTCCCCAGTTCCCGTCGCCACCTTCTGGACGTTCCACGCCCCATACGCCGGGGAGTTCCTCGCGGCTGCCATCCAGGATCTTCACCGCTTCCATGGCCTTCACCCCGAATTCCCGG
>DASPSK010000014.1:0-10051 GCA_035623975.1 Acidimicrobiales bacterium
AGAGACGAGCATGGACCACGCCGTGTGGTGGCCCTGGCCGTGCGGCGACGATCCCGTCCGGACGATCGCCTTCCCGTCGGGCCGGATCTCGACAGCCCCGTACTCACCCTCGGGCACGCCGTTGGTGATCTCCACGTAGGCGGACAGGCCGACGCCGAGCTGCCGTGGTCCGCCGGCCGCCCGCCGCGCCACCTGCTCGGAGCGCAGTGCCTCGTAGCCGGCCATCTCGAGAGCGAGCTCGAAGGCCCGGACGTAGTCGCCGGAGTCGTAGTCCGTCCCCGTCGGCGTGGTGTAGGGAAAGCGATCGGCGGTGACGAGGTTCTTCCGCCGCAGCTCGGCCGGATCCATGCCGATCTCGGCGGCGTAGCAGTCCATCGCCCGCTCGAGGGCCGCGCTCGCCTCCGGCCGCCCCGCACCCCGGTAGGCCACCGTCGGCACGGTGTTGGTGACGACGGAGTTGCTGTTGCACTCGGCGCGGGCGATGTCGTAGACGCCCGTCGCCATCGTCCGGGTCATGAACGGCAGGACGGCGCCGATGGCGGGGTAGGCGCCGGAGTCCTGCAGCACGTCGATCCGGTACGCGAGGATGCGCCCCTCGCGCGTGCCTCCGATCTCGACGTCTTGCACCTGTCCGCGCCCGTGGCCGAGGCCGAGCATGCTCTCGGTGCGGGTCTCGCTCCAGAGAACGGGCCGGCCGACCTGGCGTGCGCACCAGGCGGTGACGATGTCCTCGGCGTACACGCTCGCCTTCGCACCGAAACCCCCGCCCACGTCCGGCGTGATCACGTGGATCCGGTCCGGCTCGAGCCCGAGCGAGGTTGCCAAACTCTCCCGCACGCCGTGCGCTGTCTGGGTGGACGAGTAGAAAAGGAGCCGTCCGTCCTCCTCGATGAGGGCGGCCGCCGCTCGGGTCTCGAGCGGGCAGGGGGCCACCCGCTGGTTGACGATCCGCTGCCGGACGACGACCTCGCACCCGTCGAAGAGCGCGTCGTCGTGCCCGAACTGGAGGGCGAAACAGTTGTTCGTGCCCACGTCCGGATAGAGGAGGACCTCGTCCTTGAGGGCATCGACCGGGTCGACGACGACCGGCAGCGGGTCGTAGTCGATCACGACGAGCTCGGCGGCGTCCTCGGCGGCGGCGGCGGTCTCCGCCACGATCGCCACGACCGGCTCACCGACGTAGCGGACGACACCACTGGCGAGCACCGGCCGCGTCATCTCCTGGTTGAGAAACACCATGCCCGGCGGCATGGGCGCCAGGCCGAGATCGTCATGGGAGAAGACACCGACGACTCCCGGGGACGCTTTCGCCTCCTCGAGGTCGATCCCCTCGATGCGCCCATGGGCGATCGTGGAGCGGACGAAGGTCAGCCGAGCTGCGCCGGGAAGTTCGAGATCGCCTACGTAGGTGCCACCAGATGTGAGGAGCTTCGGATCCTCACGCCGCAGTACTCGGTTGCCCAGGATGCTCATAGGGGGCGACCCTATCCGGCGTCGCTCACGTCCCGCCGGTCCGGCCGGAGGAATGTGCCGTCAGGGAACGGCTTTCCAGAATTCGAGCCGCTGCAGCAGCCTCGACCAGTAACCCTCCCGCTTCACGGGCTCGCCGCCCCGGCTCGGAGTCGAGCTGACGATGGCATCGGTCGGGACAAGATCGGATCTCGGCACGGTCGTGGAGTCGAGCGGGCCCGTCCCCTCGCCCGCTCCGGCGCTCGGTGAAGGCAACACGACGATCGAGCGCTCGCCCTCGGCGACGAGCCCGTAGTTGGCGTGGGCGATGCGGGCGATGGTGGCGTCCTCGTGCAGCGAGGCCACGTCGGCGGCGAGCGCCCGGTTCTGCGCCTGCAGCCGGCTCAGCTGGGCGGAGGCCTGCGCCACGGCGGCGCGGCCGCGTAGGAGCTGGCCGAGGGGGAACTCGGTCGCGATGATGACGGCACCGAGGATGAGCGCCACGAGCACGAGGAGGCGCGCCCGGGCGATCACGGCGCCGCCTTCCCGGTTCGGGGGCGGCTGGACGTGAAGGCCGACAGGCCCGGGAAGGAAGCCGAGGATCCGAGGCTCTCCTCGATCCTCAGCAGCTGGTTGTACTTGGCGACGCGGTCCGAGCGAGCCGGGGCACCCGCCTTGATCTGCCCGCATCCCGTAGCGACGGCGAGGTCGGCGATGGTCGTGTCCTCCGTCTCGCCCGAGCGATGCGAGATCACCGAGGCGTAGCCGGCGCGCTTCGCCGTTTCGACGGCGAGGAGGGTTTCGGTCAAGGTGCCGATCTGGTTGACCTTGACGAGGAGAGCGTTCGCCACACCCTCGGCCACCCCCCGCTCGAAACGTTCGACGTTGGTGACGAAGATGTCGTCGCCGACGAGCTGCGTCCTCGCACCGAGGGCCTGCGTGATGGAGGCCCAGCCCTCCCAGTCGTCCTCCGCCATCGGATCCTCGAGCGACACGACCGGGTAGCGCCCGACGATCTCGACCCAGTAGGCGACGAGCTCCTCTGGCGCGAGCGTCCGGCCCTCTCCCTCGAGCACGTAGGTGCCGTCGCGCCACAGCTCGGTGGTGGCCGGGTCGAGGGCGAGGGCGATCTCCTCCCCCGGTACCCGCCCGGCGCGCTCGATCGCCTCGACGAGCATGCGCAGGGCGTCCTCGTTGTGGGCGAGGTTGGGAGCGAAGCCGCCCTCGTCGCCGACGGCGGTCCCGAGCCCGCGCTCGTGCAGGACGCTCTTCAGGGCGTGGTAGGTCTCCGCCCCCCATCTCAGCGCCTCCGAGAAGGAGGCCGCCCCGACGGGGGCGATCATGAACTCCTGGAAGTCGACGTTGTTGTCGGCGTGCAGGCCCCCGTTGAGGACGTTCATGTGCGGGACGGGCAGCACGTGGGCGTCGACGCCCCCGATGTAGCGGAAGAGGGGGAGGCCGACGTCGGCCGCCGCCGCCCGGGCGGTTGCGAGGGAGACGCCGAGGATGGCGTTGGCTCCGAGGCGAGCCTTGTCGGGCGTGCCGTCCAGGTCGATGAGCTGGTGGTCGAGGGCGCGCTGATCGGAAGCGTCCATCCCGACGACGGAGGCGGCGATCTCGCCGCCGACGTTGGCGACGGCGTCGAGGACGCCCTTTCCGCCGTAGCGCTCGCCCCCGTCGCGGAGCTCTTTGGCCTCGAAAGTGCCCGTGGAGGCGCCCGAAGGCACGATGGCGCTGCCACGAACGCCTGAGTCGAGGACGCAGACGACCTCGACGGTGGGGTTGCCTCGCGAGTCGAGGACTTCCCGTGCGGTGAGCGCGTTGATGGAGGTCACCCCTGAGCCACTCCTGTTGAAAGTGTGAATGAAGTTATCAAAGTGAACGATGTGAGATGAGGCAGGGCTGGTGGCGCCGGCGTCCGGGCAGGGTGTGAGCCAGCGGCGGCTAGCCCTAACGCGCCGCCGGCGGGGCGGCGGGCGGCAGTCGGCGGTTGCTCACGACGGCCTGCACGTCTGCGTCCGCCAGGTCGCTCAACTCGACTCCCCTGGCGGCAGCGGAGGCCTCGAGGGCGGCGACCCCTTCGGCGAGGCGGTCAAGGGCGCGGCGGACGGCACCCTCCGGGTCGTGGCCACGAGCGGCCAGGGCACGGGCGAGGGCGAGGATGGCCTCGGCCGCCGGCTGCGCATCGTCGGGGCCGGGCGCCGGCTGCGCATCGTCTTGGAGGGCCGCCGGCTGCGCATCGTCGTGGACGGGCACGGGCTGCGCATCGTCGTGGCCGGGCACCGGCTGCGCATCGTCGAGGACGCCCGCCGGCTGCGCATCGTCTTGGTAGTGAGTTTCGGACACATATGTCCCAAACCCACTACCAAGACCGCGACCGGCGCCTTCAGCTCGGCCAGCCTGAGCGCCCGCGCCCCCGACGCCCTCGACGCCCCCGCCCCATCCGAGCCCGACGCTCGCCAGCTTGCGCTCCATGGCGGCAGCGCGGGCGAGCGACGGCAGGCTGGCGGGAATGCCTTCGAGGAGGCTCTCGCGCCCTTTCTCGTCGCGCTTGATGCGCTCCCAGTTGGTGACGACGTCCGAGGCGGTAGCGGCCACGACGTCGCCGAAGACGTGCGGGTGCCGCCGGATCAGCTTCTCCGAGATGGTGCGGGCGACGTCGGCGAGCTCGAACAGCCCCTCCTCGCGGGCGAGGGTGGCGTGGAAGACGACCTGACAGAGGAGGTCGCCGAGCTCCTCCTCGGCATGGGCGACGCGGTCGGGCGATGCCTCGGACGGCTCGCTTCCAAGTCCTTCGAGGGCCTCGATCGCCTCGTAGGCCTCCTCGAGCAGGTGGCGCACGAGCGACTCGTGGGTCTGCTCCCGATCCCAGGGGCACTGCAGACGCAAGGTGGCGACCGTCTCGACGAGGCGGGCGAGCTCGCCGCCCACGGGCGCCGCCAGGTGCTCGATGAAGACGCTCGTGAGATGATCCGCTTCGACGACCCGGTCGAGGTCCTCCCAGGCCACCTCGAGGATGCGCTCGTCACCCAGGCCGAGGTGGTGGAGGACGGTGGCCCGCTGCTCCGGCGCCGGCTCCTCGAGAGCGAGCTTGACGTCGGAGAGCACGGTGTTGGACCAACACTGGGCGACGAGAAGGGGGCCGTGATCAAACGCGGCGGAGCGGGCGAAGGTGGTGCCGTCGACGAGGCGGGCGGCCGCCGAGATGGGGTCGATGCGCAACCGCGCCCAGGCGAGGTCGCAGAACGACAGCCCCGGCACGAGCTCGATGTCGACACCGGCGCCGCCGGCCCGTGCAAGGAGCAGCTCGACGGTCCGCTCGGCCACGAGAGGCGAGCCGGGCACGGCGTACACGATCCGAGGCGCCGTCGCGGTGGCGGCGAGGAGCCTGGAGACGATGGAGTCGTAGACGGCCTCGAAACTCGCCTCGCCCGTGTAGCGGTCGTCGAAGGTGACCGGCGCCGGGCCGGCGGCGCCGGAGGCGAGCAGCTCGCCGGCGCACGGGTGCCGGCTCGTGCGGAAGAAGATCGGCCCGTGGGAGGACGCCGCCTCCTGCACCGCCTCGAGGGCGGCTGCCGTCATCATCTCGGTGCCGGCCGGCCCGAGTCCGACCACGACGATGGCGGGCGCCTCCGTGTGCGGGCGAGCCATCACCGCCTCCGAACGCCCGTCAGCGGCCGTTGAGGACCCGGCACCGCTTCAGAGGCTCGGCGCGCTAACCGGAGGAGCCGTTGGCGGACGTCGACGTCGCGGGACATCCGGCGGCGCCTGCCGAGAGGGCGTAAGCGCACGCCTTGTCGGAGGGGGGGACGATCGCCAGCGTGTAACCGCCCTTCACGGCCTTGCGCTCCACTGAGCCGTAAGCGGGCGAGACGGTGACTTCGGCGGCGGCGAGCGCCTCCGAGTACTGCGCCTCGAAAGCGGGCAGCTCCAGCTGGTCGATGGCGGGAATGACGTCAGCGGTGGGCTCGAGCTGGCGTTTGGTCACCTCGAAGAGCAGCCAGCCGTTCTCGTACCTGACCGGACGGCTCACGACGCCGACTTTGAGGGCCGCCACCACGGGGCCGAGGTTTCCCGTCCACTGGCTCTCGAGCACGCAGCCGACGACCCCGCCCCTGCCGGCGCCGGTGTTCTGCGAGTAGCGGTTCGCCTCGGCGGCAAAGCTCGAGCCGGCGAGCACGGCCGTCTGGATCCTGATGGCGAGGGACTCGGATGCCACGCCGATGACCGACGTGCACGACTGCGTCGTCGAGGCCGGGTGGGCGCGCTCCCAGCTCGCCAGGCTGGCCGTTTGCAGGGAGGTGCCGGCGAGGTAGGCCGAGTAGACGTCCTCATGGATCTGGTTGGAGATGAGGGCGGCCCCGAACGACGAGGGTGAGGTCCCGAGACCGTCGATGATCGTCTCGGGCGTCCCCTGGCACGTGACCGACTCCTGCTCGAGGACAGACAGGTTCTCGGCCACGGCGTTCTCGGCCTCGGCCCTCGCCAGGTTGGCGTCCGAGAGGGGCGTGCCCAGGTGGCGGGCGTCCACCATCTCGGTGAGGATGCGGTACTTGACGAGCTGGGTGAGGACGTAGTCGGCGAAGGTGGCGTTCCAGGTGTTGGTGCCCACGCCGGCGGTGACGACGTCAACCCCGGCACCCCCCTGGCAGAGGTAGCCGCTGTCGGCTTGCAGGTCCTCCATGGCGGCGTCGAGCGAAGCCGTGGTGATGTCGGAGCCACCGACATGGGCGGCGCTCGCCGGGATGGAGGAGATAGAGGAGGTGTTGCAGCCTGCCGAGCCGAGGCCAAGGAGAGCGAGGGCGCACACAGCCGCGAGGAACCGCTTCACGATCGGCAGATCGTAGGGGCCGGTCCCGTGCAGGGCCAGTCACCGACGAGCCGCAGAGTCGCCGCTGGCGGCTCGCTCACCCGCCTCATGAAGGCACCGGCGGCGCGGAGCCGGGCGCCGGCGATGGGCCGGAGGGTGCCGGCGGCGCGGAGCCGGGCGCCGGCGACGGGCCGGAGGGCGCCGGCGACGGGGCAGTCGGAAAGAGGTCGCCGAGCAGGCCCACGAGCCGGTCCGCCAGGTCGTCGCCGGCAGCGAGGGGCACGATCAGCTGGGCGGACTCCTCTTTCGAGATCGCCCGCGGGTGCAAGCGGTGCAGGCGGACCTGGGAGGACACGGCCAGCTTCACGGGCGACATCCGCACGACGACCTCGCCGAGGCGGCCCGGTCCGCCCACCCCCGGCTTGGCCGCCGCCGCCGTCACCTCCGTGACACCCGTGCGGACGCATTCGGCCCGCAGGCGGCCGACGGCGAGGAGCGCCTGCGCCTGGTTGGGCGGCGGGCCGTAGCGGTCCACCCATTCGGCGGCGATGTCGGCGACGGCGGCCGGGTCGGAGGCGTCGACGAGGCGCCGGTACGCCTCGAGGCGGAGATCCTCCCGCCCTATGTAGGACTCGGGGATGGACGCCTTCACGGGCAGATCCACGGTGATCTCGAGCGGCAGGCGGATCGGCTCGCCCTTCAACTCGGCGACGGCCTCAGAGACCATGCGCACGTAGAGGTCGTAGCCGACGGCGCTGATGTGCCCGGACTGGTCGCGCCCGAGCAGGTTGCCCGCCCCCCGGATCTCGAGATCGCGCATGGCGATCTTGAAGCCCGACCCGAGCTCGGTGTGCTCGCCGATCGTGCGCAGGCGCTCGTAGGCCTGCTCGCTCACGACCCGGTCGGGCGGGAAGAGCAGGTAGGCGTAGGCGCGGCGGCCGCTGCGGCCGACGCGGCCGCGCAGCTGGTGCAGCTGCCCGAGGCCGAGCATGTCCGAGCGGTCGACGACGAGGGTGTTGACCGTCGGCATGTCGATACCGGACTCGATGATGGTCGTGCAGACGAGGACGTCGAAACGGCCCTCGGAGAAGTCGAGCACGACCTGCTCCAGGCTGCCCTCGTCCATCTGGCCGTGGGCGATGGCCACGCGGGCGTCGGGCACGAGGTTGCCGACGTCGCGGGCGATCTTCTCGATGTCCTGCACGCGGTTGTGCACGTAGAAGATCTGCCCCTCCCGCAGGAGCTCACGCCGGATGGCCTCGGCGACGGCGCGGTCGTCGTACTCGCCCACGTAGGTGAGGATCGGCTGGCGCTCCACCGGGGGCGTGTTGATCAGGGAGAGATCCCGGATGCCCGTGAGGCTGAGCTCGAGGGTGCGGGGGATGGGGCTCGCCGTGAGGGTGAGGACGTCGACGCCGGCGGTGATCTGCTTGATCGCCTCCTTGTGGCTGACGCCGAAACGCTGCTCCTCGTCGATCACGAGCAGCCCGAGCTTCTTGAAGCGGACGTCGGCGGCGAGGACCCGGTGCGTCCCGATGACGAGGTCGACCGAGCCGTCGGCGAGCCCGTCCACGACGGTGCGGGCCTCGGCCGCCGTGAGAAAGCGCGAGAGCATCTCCACCCGCACCGGGTAGGGGGCGTAGCGCTCGGCGAAGGTCTGGAAGTGCTGCTGGGCGAGCAGGGTCGTGGGCACGAGCACGGCTGCCTGGTAGCCGTCCTGGATCGCCTTGAAAGCCGCCCGGACCGCCACCTCCGTCTTCCCGAAACCGACGTCCCCGCACACGAGCCGGTCCATCGGCACCGGCCGTTCCATGTCGGCCTTCACATCGGCGATGGCGCGCAGCTGATCGGGCGTCTCCGGGTAGGGGAAGGCCTGCTCGAGCTCGGCCTGCCAGGGAGTGTCCGGGGCGAAGGCATGCCCCGGCTCGGTCGCCCGCCGCCGGTAGAGCGCCACGAGCTCCCGCGCCACCTCCCGGACGGCCGCCCGCACGCGGGCCTTCTGCTTCTGCCACTCGTTGCCGCCGAGGCGGTTGAGGCTGGGGTGATCGCCACCGGCGTACGGGGTGATCGTGTCGATCTGGTCCGAGGGCACGTAGAGCCTGTCCGCCCCCCGGTACTCGAGAAGGAGGTAGTCGCGCTCGGAGCCGCCGATGGCGCGGCGCACGAGGCCGCCGTAGCGGGCGACGCCGTGCACGTGGTGGACGACGTAGGCCCCGGGGGCGAGATCGTCGAAGAAACCCTCCACGGGCCGCGCCCTCGGCCTCGCCACCCGGTGCGGCCGGCGCCGCCCGGTGATGTCGGGCTCCGAGACGAGGGCGAGTTTCGAGTCCGGCAGGAGGGCGCCCTGGTCGAGGGAGACGACGACGATGTTGACGCCGGGACGGCGAAGGATCTGCTCGGCCGACTCGACGGGCTCGTCGGCGAGGACGCGGGTGTCGAGCCCCTGGCTGGCGAGCACGCTCGCCATACGGTCGGCGCTGCCGCGACCGTCGGCGCAGATGACGACGCGATGACCGGAGCGGGCGAGCTCGCCGAGGCGGCGGGCGAGGCCGGCGTCGTCGCCGAGGACCGGCGGCCACCCCCTCGCCACGAGGGCCGTCGTCTCGGCACGGTCCGCCGTCGGCAGGAGGGTGGCAAGGCGGGCGCTCGTGCGGGCGAGCAATCGCTCGAAGGGCAGGTGGAGGCGAGCGACGGTCTCAGAGGCAATGGGGACGGCGCCACCGGCAGCGGCCGCCTGGCCCGGCGTGACCCACGTGGAGGCGAGCGACTCGGCGAGCGCTGTCTCCTCTTCGATCAGCTCGGTCGCCCGATCGCGCATGCGGCGGGGCTCGACGAGCACGACGCGGGAGTCGGGGTGAAGCAGGTCGGTCAAGAGGCGCTGCTCATCGGTCAACCACGGGAGCCAGGACTCCATCCCGTCGAACAAGGCGCCTTCGGCGATGCGCTCGAAGACATCGCGGGCGACGGGCGCCTCCTTGGCGAGGCGGGCGGCCCGCTCGCGCACCTCCTCGGTCAGCACGAGCTCACGGCAGCCGAAGATCTCGCGACTCTCGACCTCGGCGATCGAGCGCTGGTCGCCGACGTCGAAGAAGCTGAGGCGCTCGACCTCGTCGCCCCACAGGTCGATGCGCACGCCGTAGTCCTCGGTGGAGGGGAAGACGTCGATGATCCCGCCCCGCACGGCCAGCTCGCCTCGGTGCTCCACCTGGTACTCGCGGCGGTAGCCGGCGCGGACCAGGCGGGCGACGAGCTCCTCCGGATCGATCTCCTGGCCGCGATGCACGCTGACCGGTTCGGCGTCCTCCACCCTCGGCCCGAGCTGCTGGAGGAGGGCACGGATCGGAGCCACGACCAGCCGCGGGCCGGCGGCCGTCTGAGCGAGGCGTGACCGCTCCTCGCGTGACGAGGTGGCGGCGTGGCGGAGCCGCCACATGGCCCGCAGGCGGCGCCCCATCGTCTCGGAGGCGGGCGATACCCGCTCGTAGGGGAGGGTCTCCCAGGCGGGCAGCACGTCGACGCGGTCGGGGCCGACGAAGGCGGCGAGGTCGTGCTCGAGCTGCTCGGCCTCCCGCAAGGTCGGCGTGGCCACGAGGATGACCGGAGCGCTGCTGAGCTCGGCGAGGGCGGCGAGCACGAGCGAGCGAGCCGCCTCCGGCACGACGATGGAGGCGTCGTCGGCAGAGAGCAGCTCGGCGAGGGCAGCCTCGCCCGAGAGCAGCCCGGGCAGGGCCGCGAGCACAGGGGGCACAGGGGGCGTCATGTCCGCGTGTTGAACCGGTTCATGGCGGCGGC
>DASPSK010000024.1:0-5854 GCA_035623975.1 Acidimicrobiales bacterium
CTCTCCGCTCGCGCTCGGCGCTCAGTTCGGCGCTGAACAGTTCGTCCGCTCGAACCTTGTGCCCAGACGGACCCCACGACCCCCCCGGGCGCGATCGACGGGCGGGAGTCAAGCCGCCTGGCTGCTGGAGAAGTCGGGCGCGCGGGTCTGGGCCGCGATGGCTCCGCGTTGTGCGCGACAGGCGACCAGGATGCCACCGGCGAAGGCGGCGGTGGCCATGACCGCAAGCGCCATCACCGTCCAAGAACCCCCCCGAGGTTGCCACGCGCCGCGCAGGTCCAAGGAGCCCGTGGCGCCAACGGTGTAGCGCCGCAGCGCCTGGAAGAGGGACGCCACACCAGCCACGGAGAGAGCTACAGCCAGCACCGGTGTCAGCCGGCGCCAAAGAGCGCTCATCCGAGGAGAACGGGCGGCAAGCGCGGTCGACACCAGCGGCACTCCCACGGCAAAAGGCAGCAGGTAGCGCCCTTCCCACAACAGGCCATGGTCGCGGGCTTGCAGGAACTGCACGAGCACCGAGACACAGAAGCCGACGATGACGACGCCGACGAGCACCGCGCGCCGGCGTGCCTGGGCACTCAGCAGGCCGAGCGCCACGACGGCGAGGGTAGCGGCGTACCAGATGTCGAGGGCCCATTGCGGGGCGGGGGTGTCGAGCGAACCGAAGATGCCCACCATCTGCGGAATCCACGACGGCGCCGTACGCACCGCCAAGGCAAGCACGCGGCCGTTGGATGCCCGTGGTGATACCTGGGTGCCGGCACGGATCACATCAAAGGCGTGATCGCCCACGATCCAGGCGGCCGCGCCGAGACCCACGGCGACAAGGAGGCCAGCGGCGACTCGGAAAGCTCTGCGGTCACGGACGAGTCGCCACGCTTGCCGCCAGCTACCGAGCGAGATGAGCGCGATCAGGATGGCAACAGTCCAAAACGGAGACAGTGCCCGCATCGAGGTGAGCACAAGGGCGGAAACGGTGACGATGGCGAGCAAGCCGACCGGAGGTCGCTGACGGTGCTCGATGAACAGCACCAGCCCGGACACCCACAGGCAGATCGCCGCCGTGATCTCGAGCCCGTTGGGGTTGACCATCCCACCGAGGTAGAAGACCATCGGCGTGGCAGAGACCAAGACTCCGAGCGGCAGGGTCGTGGCGGCGGACCAACGACGGATGGCGTAGAGGGCCAACGCCAGCATGAGTGCACTGAGCAGCGCGCTCGCGAAGCGCATGAGGTGCACTCCGGCGGTCGACGCGACGAGCAGAGATGGCCAGCCCACCAGCAGGTAATAGAGCGGGGGATAGCGGCCGACGTAGGTCGTGACGCTCACCGGCTCAGAGGACACATCCAGGCGCGGTGCGCACGAGGCCGGCACGTCGGGATGACGTCGGAAGCACCTCACGAGTTCGTTGCCGATGGCGTATGCCTGCGGCACCACCACCCACGTTCTGGGGTTTGCCGGCCCCTCGGCGGCCTGGCCAAGCAGCTGACCGTGGGCGACCGATACGGCACGGAGGACCTGGGCCGGCTCGTCAGGGCCTGAGTAGACCGGCGCCGCCAGGCTCCACGCGGCTATGAGAGCGAACGCCGACAGCCCGACCCAGACGGCGACCGCCGCCGCAGATTGCAACATGGACGGCCGTCCTCGCACGGTCCGGGACGCTAGCGTCCGGCCGATGGCAAGTGTCGTCGCCTTCGGGCGGAGGGATGACGAATGATTGGCAGCTACCCACCGAGAGTCCGGGCGATTCTGCCATGTCACTTACATCTGCCCGCAGATTGGCGGCAGGCCTCATAAAATAGCGGACCGCCTTCTGTACCATGCCGGGTGAGGAGGTGGTGCGTTGAGCGACTTTGTCAAGGTCGTGACGGCCGGACCGTTCTTCTTTGTGAGCGCGTGGCTGCTGATGATCTTCGCCGGCATCGTGAGCAGGAACGTGGGCACCCACCCGTTCGGCTACGTCACGGCGATGTTGGTGACGATCGGGCTGTGGTTGGCGGTGGCGCCGGCGATCGGCGCCGTCGCCCGGGTCCCCAAGCCAAAGAGCAAGAAGGGTTGAGGCAGGACTCGGCGCTGCTAGCCGGGACACTCCACCCATACGACGACGGGTCCGCCGAGGGCGTCGGCGACCGGGTTCGTGTTGATGACACCAAAGGTGATCTGTTGACCGTGGGATAGAGGTTGCATGCATGGGATCGAGGTATCGCCGACGGTCCAGCCGCCGCCCGCCCCGCGCCAGGGAATGGTCTGCGAAAGTGCGTAACTCGCGGCTTGGCTGGAGCCGGCCTGACTGACGACGAATTCGTCCCCATCCCCGCCGACCTCGCGGACAGTCCCGGTCAGGACCTGGGGTGTAGCGGTGTGCGTCGGCAGCAACCTGCCACCCCAGAAGCCAGCGCCCACGAGAACGGCGCCAGCCAGGACGTAGGCAACAACCCGCCATGCTCGCTGCGACACGATGATCACCTCGCGATCGTTTCGGATCACATCAAAGGCGTAACTGTCGCAGAGCGGTAGATGTGTGTCGAGGCGCGACGCCGCCCAATTCTCCGCCGCCCGGGCGCCGAGCCGCCGTCGGCGGACGAGATGCGCGCGTTCCTGGAGGAGTATGAACGTTCAATCGAGCCCGCGATCGAGATACAGACAGAACGGATGGCCGGCAGGATCGAGAAGGACGCGGACGTCGTCCTGTGGCTGATACTCGGCCACGGTGGCGCCGAGTTCCACCGCGTCGGCCACGGAAGCCGCCAGATCGTCCACAGCGACGTCGATGTGCATCATCATCTGCTGGCGCTCATTCGCCGATGGCCAGACTGGCGGCACATAGTCAGTCGCGGATTGGAAAGCCAGGTAGGACGAGGTTCCAGGGATGGCGATGGCCGCCCCATCGTGCTCCTGCTTGGCGATCGGCCACCCGAGCAAACTGGCGTAGAAGTTGGCCAAGGCAACTCCATCGGGCGCCTCGAGAACTACACCCCACCAATCGGTCCGGGATCGCCCGCGCACGCACGCATCATGTCACCGCGGCGGTTGGCGACGCGAAGCACGGTGTCGCCCTCGGCGCTTCAAGATGGTCCCGAAGTAGATTCGCGACGTGCCGGGTGATCGTCGTCAGCTGGCAGCCGTGATGCTCACCGACATGGTCGGCTACTCCTCGCTCGCCCAGCGGAACGAGAAGCTCGCCCTCCATCTCGCCCGGGAGCAGGAGGAGCTGGTCCGCCCGATCGTACGATCCTTCGAGGGCCGTGCCGTCAAATCGCTCGGCGACGGCCTACTGGTCGAGTTCGCAAGTGCCCTCGACGCTGTTCGCTGCTCGCTCGAAATACAACGAGCGATACGGCGGCGCAACTCTGACGGAGAAGGCGAGCCCATCTCGCTTCGGATTGGAGTTCACCTCGGAGACGTCGTCCACCGGGACGAGGATGTCTTCGGCGACGCCGTCAACATCGTCGCTCGCATCGAACCCCATGCTGATCACGGTGGCGTGTGTATCTCCCAGCAGGTCTATGACCAGGTCTACAACAAGGTGAACGCGACCTTTCAGTCCATCGGCACCCCCGAGCTGAAGAACATCGATGCCGCCATCCAGCTCTACAAGGTCACTCAAGCCTCCATGCACGCTCCGCCGGAAGAGCGCACGGCCCTGCCGGCCTCCGACGAGAGACTCCGTCGCATCGTCGTGCTGCCGTTTGCGAACCTGAGTCCCGACCCGAATGACGAGTACTTCGCCGATGGCATGACCGAGGAGCTCATCGAGCGGCTCGCCCACATCCAAGGCCTCCGCGTCATCGCTCGTACCACTGCCATGCACTACAAGAACACCGCGGAGACGGCCGCCCAAATCGGACGCTCCCTTCGCGTCGGGATGGCCGTCGAGTGCAGCGTCCGCAAGGCCGGCAACCGGATACGGATCATGGCCCAGCTCATCGATACGACCTCTGAGGAGCACCTCTGGTCCTCTCGTTACGACCGCGATCTCGACGACATCTTCGCCATCCAGGACGACATCTCGGGCCAGATCACCAGTGCCATCTCCGACCTGCTCTCGGCTGACGGTCGAAATGTTGCCCTCGCTCCCATCCACGGCCAACAGGACACCACCGACATGGAGGCGTACACAGTTTTCCTGCAGGGGCGGAAGCTGTTGGCTCAGCCGGGCAACGTGCACGCCGCCATGAGACTCTTCGAGAAGGCGATCGCGCGTGACCCTGGTTTTGCACGCGCACGCGTGGGGAGGGCCACTTGCTACGAGAGACTGGGCTCGTCGGGCTTCTTGCCGTACCTCGAGACACTCGAGGTCGCACGGACAGAGCTCACCGCGGCTCTCGCCACCGACGAAACAATCGAAGAGGCTCACTCCGAGCTGGCCCTCATCATGCTGGGCGAGGACAACCTTGCGGGTGCCGAACGCCAGGCTCGTCGCGCCCTCGAGCTCAACGGCAGTTTCGCTGATCCCTACCGGATCCTCGCACAGCTCGCAGCCGGAGAGGGCAGGATCCACGAGGCATTGCGGCTGCTCGAAGAGGCCTACCGGCTCGACCCCTTGGACGTGAACGTCATTGCGTTTCTCGGGCGTATGTACGCATACGCGGGACGCGGCGACGAAGCGCTCAGGCACTGGGAACGTACCGAGTCGCTGGCGGAGTTTCGCACGAACACGCACCGCGCCGAGTACTACCTCGGGCGGCAGGACTACGAGAGGGCGGAGGAGAACATCCGGCGAGCTGAGGGAATCCACCCCGACAGCAACTGGGCGATCATGCTCCGAGGATTCCTCGCGGCACGACTTGGAGACGTCAAGATGGCCCGGAGCTGCATCGAGGTGCTCGACCGGGCCGGCAGCAGCACCGCCTTTCTCGCCGGTTTCGTGCAGCTCGCGAGGGGTGAGCGGGGCGCCTTCTGGGAGTCGATGGAGCGGGCGGACGAGATGCACTGCCTGCCACTTTTGGAGCTCATGTACTCGCCGCTGCTGGAATCCGCCCGTTCGGATCCCCGCTACGCCGAGCTGATGGAGCGGCACCACGCCGGGAGGACACCTACGACACCAGGGAGTGGGCGGGCTCTCTGACGGCACGCTGGGCACGCGGCCGTCGACCTCACTGTCAGACCGGACGCTGGCCGGCCGTCGGCTGGCGGCACTGGACTTAGTCCAGTATTGGGGCTAACCTAGACCGAGCATGTCCGTCGAGACATCCGTTGACACAGCTGCCCTTCTCCGCCGGCACGGTGTGCAGGTCACGCCCCAGCGTTTGGCCGTCCTGCGGGCGGTCTCCGACCGGCCGCACACCACCGCGGACGACATCGAGAAGGTCGTGCGGGCCGAGATCGGTGCCATCTCGCGTCAGGCGGTGTATGACGCTCTCGGGACCCTCACCGACAGGGGCTTCCTCCGGCGCATCCAGCCCGCGGGGTCACCTGCGCGCTTCGAGGCCCGGGTCAGCGATAATCATCACCACGTGATTTGTCGCGTCTGCGGCCGCACGGCCGATGTCGACTGCGCAGTCGGCTCCGCGCCGTGCCTGGCGGCGGCCGACGACATGGGCTACGAGATCGACGAAGCCGAGGTCATCTACTGGGGGCGCTGTCCGGGCTGCCAGGCCCGGCCCTGACCATGAACCGCGCCGACCGGCCGCTGACACAACTCCAGGCCCTCGCAACCGCACCGCAGCCAGAGAGAGGAAGCCATGTCCGAGAACCATGATCCAGTAGTCGCCGAAGGCCCGACCCCGGAGAGCGGGCGATGCCCGATCGTGCCCGGCCTGACGCATCCCACCATGGGTGACGCCAACCGTGATTGGTGGCCGAACCGGCTCAACCTGAAGATCCTGGCCAAGTACCCTCCCGCCGCCAACCC
>DASPSK010000060.1:0-2105 GCA_035623975.1 Acidimicrobiales bacterium
CGAGGCCACCATGTACGAGAGCGTCTCCTCGCTCGTCCAGGACGCCAGTCGGCACGACCCCGTCGTGATCGTCCTGGGCCCTTCGGTGTCTCCGCAGGTGCTCGTCGAGCACCTCGAGCCCCTGCTCAAGGTGCGCGCTGACCACGGGGCGGTGATGGTCGTTCATCCTCTTTCACCGGAGATGGTGCGGTCGGCGTTTCGTGCCGGAGTCGACGATGTGGTCACTGCCGATGGAGCAGATACCGAATTGCTCGGCGCCATCATGCGCTCCGCGTCCAGAATTCGAGCCCACTCAGAGGACGCTCGACCGCCAGCCGTTACGAATGCCCCGCTGCCGCCGACTTCGCACCGACGGGTCGTCACCGTCTTCGGGACGAAGGGGGGAGTGGGAAAGTCCGTTGTGGCGGTCAATCTCGCCGTGGCGCTGGCGCGGCAATCGGCCCAGCCCACCGTACTCGTCGATGCCAACCTCCAATTCGGCGACGCGGCGATCATGCTTCAGCTGCCGCCTGCACACACGATCACCGAGGTTGCGCTCGCCGGTGACCGTCTTGATGGCGAGCTCCTCGACGGTCTCTTGCTACGTCATGAGCCGAGCGGACTCCTTCTCCTCGCGGCTCCACCCAACCCCGAAGCGGCCGATCAGATCGGACGCTCCAATCTCGCCAACGCCATAACGGTTCTGCGCGAGCGCTGTGTCTACGTCGTGATCGACACATCGCCTCGGATTGAGGAGAGCACACTTGTCGCACTCGAGGCGGCCGATGACATCCTGCTGCTCACGAATCTCGATGTCACGAGCCTGAAGGATGCCCGGCTGGCCCTGCAGACCCTGCAGGCTCTCGGCATTCAGCAGACGAAGGTCCGGCTCGTCCTCAACCGGTCGAACACGCAAGGGGGCCTGACTCGAGCCGATGCGGGGCGCTCAGTGCGGATGAAGGTCACGACGGCATTGCCCAGTGATCCTCTCGTCGCCGACTCGGTCAACCGTGGCATGCCCATGGTGCTCAGCGCGCCGACTTCCAAGTTCGCGCTGACGGTCGACGAGCTGGCGAGGGCCCTCCGAGCTCGATCGTCGGCCAACGCAACGTAGTTCCGCCCAGGGAACCACGACTCCGCACCGGCGGGTGTCAGGGTCGCCGCCGCATCCTGCGAAGCAAGAGGTCGACGATCTGGCCGGCCTCAGTGCGGGCGATGTTCGGCTGGGAAGATGTCACCACGTACTGCGCCGCAGCCATGATCCCAGCCAGCAACATTCGTGTCAGTGGCTCAATGGGCGAATCTTCGATCTCGCCCCTCTCGACCGATGCCGCCACGGCATGGCGCACCAACCCGAATGCGTAGCGATCGGTGATCTCCTGTCTGATATCGGCCGGCAAGACGGCCGGACCGTCGATGGCACAGATGCGCTGAACCGCGGGATCCAGGACGGCGTCGAGATAGGCCTGACAGCCTGCCCGGAGTTGCTCCAACGGCTCGTCCCCCAGTGCCATGGCCGCGTTGGCGGTTGCGGTCACGACCTCTGCCTCCACCTCCTCGTAAACAGCCAGGAAGAGCGACCGCTTGTCACCGAAGTGATGCTGCAGGGCACCACGCGTGACGCCGGCGAGCGCGACGATCTCCTCGCGACCGGCGGACGCGTACCCCTTGGATGAAAAAAGCTCCCGAGCCGCGCGCAGGAGGGCGGTCCGAGTCGCCTCTGACCGCTCAGCCTGGGTCCGTTTCGTGCCCGCTTCGCCCTTGACCATGCGTGCCGCCTGCATGCATTATACATGCGCATCGCATGTACCCAGCGAGTCGAAGGAGCGATCGATGACATTGCCTCGTGAGTTCGTGATTCCTGGCCTGCTCGCCGAATACGGCTCCTTCGCCGAGCTGGTCCGGGGACTGTCGAACACGGACTGGACGGCATCGACCCGCTGCCACGAATGGCAGGTGGCCGACGTCGCCGGTCACGTGGTGGGGCAACTGACCGACGTGGTGAACCTGTGTCTCGATGGGGTCGGCACCCCGGAGGTCACGAAGCGTCAGACCGACGAACGGCGAGGGCGACGCCCGAGCGAGCTCGCCGGTGAGCTCGAATCGAGCCTTGCAGTGGCAGCCGG
>DASPSK010000085.1:0-3159 GCA_035623975.1 Acidimicrobiales bacterium
CCCGCCCGGGGGCCCCAACTCGCCCGGGGGCGCCGGGAGCCCGGCGGCGCGCGAGCGGCCGCGGGCGGCTGCAGCGGCCGCTCCGGGGCGCGAGCCCGCCTGGGCCGCCCCACCGGCACCGGCGCTCGGGCCGGGGATGACGCCAGCCTGGAAGCCCCCGGCGCCGAAAGCCCCGCCTGGGCCGGATGCGCCCGCCAGGCTCGGGCCCGCGCTCGGCAAGGCGCCGGCGTACGCGGTGTCCGCTGTCGCCAGCGAGTAGGCGAGGGGCCCGCCGAGCGCCGCCGCCAGCGCCATAGGGATCGTGGCGGCCCGGAAGAAGCGCCCGAGTGCCGGGCCGGCGAGGAGGGCGAGGCTCGCGAACAGGCCGATGGCGACGGCGGCGTAGCGGAGCCAAGGGTGCCACGCCGGCGACCGGTCGAGCAGCCCGAAGGACCATACCGACGTGGCAAGCAGGGAGAGGGCGAGCACGCCGCGGACCCACAGTGCCGAGCGCAACGGCCACAGCACGGCGGCGCTCATGGCCACGAGGGCGCCGACCGCGGGGGCGAGCGCGACGGTGTAGTAGGGGTGGATGATCCCCTTGGCGAAGCTGAAGACGGCGCCCGTCACGATGAGGCTCCCTCCCCAGAGCAGCAGCCCCGCCCGCCGGCGGTGGGTGCGGGGGGCGCGGCCGATTGCAAAGAGGGCGCCCGCCGCAAGGATGAGGGCTGCCGGGATCAGCCAGGAGATCTGGCCGCCCATCGAGGGGAGGAACAGCCGGTCCCAGCCGGTCGGCCCCCACACGGAGGTCGCGCCGACCGCGCCGCCCGTGACGCTGCCGGTCTCGTTGCCCGTGATCCGCCCGAAACCGTTGTAGCCGAAGATCAGGTTGAAGACGTTGTTGTCCTGCGAGCCACCGATGTAAGGGCGGTCGCCGACCGGGGTGAGCTCCACGATGGCGAGCCACCACCCGGAGGAGACGACGAGAACGCCTGCCGATACAGCAAGTTGCCGGACGCGCCGGCGCAACGACCCAGGAGCGGCCACGAGGTAGACCCCGGCCATCGCCGGCACGACCAGGTACGCCTGCAGGTACTTGGTCAAGAAACCCATCCCCACCAACGCCGCCGCTGCCAGCAGCCAGCGGGTGCTTCCCTGCTCGAGGGCTCGCACGGTGCAGTAGGCAGCCGCCGTCAGCAACAGGACGAGGAGGGCGTCAGGGTTGTTGAAGCGGAACATGAGCGTCGCCACGGGCGTGAGGGCGAGAACGGCACCGGCAAGGAGGCCGGCCCGAGCGCCGAACCAACGCCGGACGGCCGAGTAGAGGAGCGCCACGGAGGCGACGCCTTCGAGCGCCTGGGGGACGAGGACGGTCCACGAACTGAGACCGAAGATGCGAGCGGCGATCTCCATCGGCCAGAGCGAGAGCGGAGGCTTGTCGACGGTGATGAAGTTGGACGCGTCGGAGGAGCCGAAGAAGAACGCTTTCCAGCTTCTCGTGCCGGCCTGCACAGCGGCCGAGTAGAAGGTGTTCGCCCAACCCGAGCGGTCGAGCGCCCAGAGGTAAAGAAGAGCCGTGCCGAGCAGCAGCCCGAGAAACGCCGCCCGCTCCCGGTGATGCGGCCCTGCCGGAGCCACGTCCGCGAGCAAGGTGGCGGTGGGCTCACCACCAGAGAGCTCACCGTCTTGCCCATCCCCGGGGAACCGCAGCGGACGCCGTGCGGCGGTGATCACTTCGCGCCCGCTTGCCACCGGCACGCGGCGGGCGCGCCAATATCACTCGAGCTGCGATGCCAGAGGCACCTTCCAAGGCTGGGGGCCATATGTGCCGTCCTTCCGGGTCACCGCCGCCGTCGGCGGTTGGCTGGCTCCCATCCTGGAAGGGCCGCCTCAGAGCATCCTGGGAGCCCTCTCCGATCCTGCGCTGAAACGCCCGGTCGGCTTGGCGGGCTCAGACTTCGAGGTCGCCCTCCTCGTCCAAGTCCTCGGCATCGAGGTCGACGGTGTCGCCCTCGTCGCCTGTTTCTTCGGTGTTCGCACCCCAGAAACCTCCTGGCCCGAACGGTCCTCCGGACGGCCCCCCGAACAGCCAGCCGGGAAGACCGAACGACCAGCCCGGACCTGAACGGCTGCGCGAGCGGCCGGGTCCCCACGGACCGGAGAAGTCACCGGGCGAAGGGGCGCCTGGGACCACGGAGTTCAGCTTCTCGCGGAGCTCTGCCAGCAGCGCCACCACTTGGGCGCGCTGCTCGTCGTTGCCGGTGGTGGCCGCGTGCACGAGCGTGATGGCCGTGTCCCGGATGGCGCTGATGAGGTCGAGGGGTACCCCTGCGCGGCCATGACCGGGCTCCTCCCAGGGCCGGTGGCCTGCAGCCGAGCGGGACCTGCCGGCTTCGACGCGGCCGGCGTCCGTGAGCTCGAAGAGCCGCTTGCCGTCGGCCGACTGCCGGCTGGTCACGAGGCCTTCATCCTCGAGCATCTGCAGGGTCGGGTAGATGGACCCCGGACTTGGCGTCCAGGCGCCACCCGAACGGCGGGACAGCTCCTGGATCATCTGGTACCCGTGCATCGGCTGCTCCGACAGCAGCGCGAGGATGGCCGCCCGTACGTTGCCACGACGGGCGCGACGGGGGCCGCCTCCGTGCCTGCTGCCCCCCTCACCGAATTCATCCCGCCGGGATTCATCCCGCCGGGATCCGCCCCGCCGGGACGTGCCTCCGCCGTAGCCGGCCCAGCCTGGGCCGAAGTCACTCCTTCTTCTGGCCTCGCGGCCGCCAGGTACGGGCGCACGGCGGCGGCCGGCCGCCTGGCCATAGCGCCCGCGACTGCGCCCGGACTCGAAATCGTCAGAACTCCTCACGTAAACCACTTCCTTCCCGACCTCCTCTGAGGCCCGCTGCCGCCCGAAACCCTCGGGACACGACCAGATAACGATATATCGTTATATCAGCCACGGCGGAGGCGGCAGCGCGGATCTGACGAGATTTTTTTTTTTTCGGTCAGGCGGGCCGCGATGCCCCGGTCTTAGCTCGGTGGCACGGCTTTCCCGGCCGGGCACAGGCCGATCCTCTTTGCCGTCAGCACCTGAACAACAGCATTCACGAGCTGCGACTTCGGCAGGCTGTGTGCCTCCACGGCCGCCGCGATGGCTTCACTCGTCTCGGCGGCGACCGCAAGGTC
>DASPSK010000087.1:0-5216 GCA_035623975.1 Acidimicrobiales bacterium
CCGGCTCGATCCGTGCGCCCAGGGTGATCGGACAGGGCTGTGGCGCGCGAATCGCCCACCGAGCCCCGATCCGGGCCAGCGGGCCGCCGGGCCGCCCCCGCCCCGCCGAGGCCCCGCCGAGCCGAGCCAAACGGAAGCCGAGCCCAGCTCAGGCTCGCTCTTCCACCTCGCAGGACTCGTCGTCGAGATCGAGCACCGTGCCCGCGGGCAGCGACCTGCCAAGGAACAGCCCGGACGCCGGTCCCTCGGCGTGCAGGGCGTCGATGGCGAGGATCATGGCGGCGGCGGTGTAGCTGCTTCGCTCCTCGAAAGGGAAGCTCGAGCGCTGCGGGTAGACGAGACCGGTCATGTATGACCCGTCCGGACAGCGCTGGTCCTGCACCCAGTCGAGGAGGGCGGCCGCCGCCGGGCGGCGAAGAAGGCTGAGGAGCGCCATGGCGCACTCGGCTGTCTCGGCAGCCGTCACCCAGGACCGGTCGGACACGCAGCGCACGCCCCGACCCTCGATCACGAGCTCTGACCAGCGCTCGTCGATCCGCTCGGCGCCGCGGGCCGGCTCGAGGGCGCCCGAGAGGACCGGGTAGTACCAGTCCATGGCGAAACGGTCCTTCGGTTCGAAGCCATCCGGCCGGTAGGCGATGGCATGACGCAGCCGCCCGGCCGCCAGCTCCCAGTCCGGGCGGTCGAGGCCGATGCGCTCGGCGCAGGCGACGGCGCAGCGCAAGCTGAAGTAGGCAGACGAGGACCCCGTGAGCAGGGCGTAGTCGCCCGGGCGTCCGTCGGCGTCGACGGACCAGCACAGCTCGCCTCCCGGTTGCTGCCAGCCGAGCACGAAGTCGATGGCGGCCTCGACGACCGGCCAGAAGGACTCGATCACGCCGGCGTCGCCGGTCATGAGGTAGTGATGCCAAATGCCGGTGGCGACGTAGGCGCAGACGTTGGTGTCGCGCTTCGGGTCCTCGACCGAACCATCGGGCCAGTAGTAGTTGTGCCACGCCCCATCGGGCAGCTGGGTGGCACGGAGCCACTCGTAGGCCCGCACGGCGGCCTCGAGGCGACCGGCGGTGGCGAGCGCCATGGCTGCCTCGACGTGGTTCCAGGGGTCGGCGTGACCGCCCTCGAACCACTGCACCATACCGTTCGGCAGCTGGCAGGCCTCGATGGAGGCAGCCGTGGCGAGAACCTCATCCGGCGTGAGCAGGTAGTCGGCTGCTCGGGTCACGCAGCCGGCTCCACGTAGACGACGAAACTCTTCCCGATCCACGGGTTCAACAGTCGCTCCGGAAGGCGCGTGAGCGCCGGCCTCCGGGCGATGTCCCAGACGAGCAGCCGGTGATAGGCCCGCACGGCGGGATGCTGGTCGTTGCCGGTCCCAACGAGGCACCGGAGCCACCAATAGGGGCTGTGGAGCGCGTGGGCGTGGTGCGAGCCGAGGAGGCGGAGCCCGGCCGCCTGGAGGCGCTCCACCAGCTGGCGCCGCCGGTAGATGCGGATGTGCCCGCCCGGGACGGAGTGGTACTCCTCGGAGAGCGCCCAGTTGATGAGCTCGGGGCCGTAGCGGGGCACCGTCACCGCCATGCGGCCCGTCGGCTTGAGCACGCGGGCGAGCTCGACCATGGCCAGGTGGTCGTCGCCGAGGTGCTCGAGGACCTCGGCGGCGATCACCCGGTCGAAGCTCGCATCGGGGAACGGCAGCCGGAAGGCGGTTCCCTGCACCTCGAGGTGGGCGCTGCCGGCGGCCGCCTCGCCTTCGGAGGCCATGGCGGTCATGAGAGCGCCGACGCCCTTCAGCTCGACGGCGTCGGCGTCGAAGGCCACGACCTTCGCGCCCAGCCGGAAGCACTCGAAGGCGTGACGTCCTCCACCGCAGCCGAGATCGAGCACCCGCTCGCCACTCTGCAACCCGAGGCGTTCGAAGTCGACCGTCAGCACGGCGGCCCCGGCGTCGTCGCGGCGCTCGTGCCGATCTCCCCTGGTGCATACCGGCGGGTCGGGCCGGGGACGGCCTCCCGCTCGCGGGCCCGCTCCTCCAGGAGGACTCGGTACTGCTCGGCCGTGAGGCGTGCGGTCACTGGCCAGGTGAACCGCTCGAGCGTCCGCTTCCGGCCGGCCGCCCCGATCCGCGCCCGCAGGTCGGCGTCGTCGAGCGCCCGCAGGAGGCCGGCGGCGAGCGCCCCCGCATCGTTCGGTTCCACGAGCAGGGCGGTCTCGCCGTCGGTGCCGGCCACCTCGGGCAAGGCCCCCCCGGTCGTGGCCACGAGGGTGACGCCGCTCGCCATCGCCTCGATCGCCGGCAGCGAGAAACCCTCGTAGAGCGAGGGCACGACCGCCACCTCGGCCGAGGCGTACAGCTCGGACAGCTGGTCGTCCGAGATGCCCGAGAGGAATCCCACGGCGCCGTCGAGGCTGAGACGATCGAGGACGCCTGGCACGACGCTCCCCTCCCGCAGCTTCCCGACGACGACCAGGTGGGCGTCGGCCCGCTCCGTGCGCACCTTGGCGAGCGCCTCGAGGAGGGGGACGAGCCCCTTCATGGGCACATCGGCGCTGGCGGTCGTGACGAGGCGACCTGGGACGCGAGCGATCTCGGGCCGCGGCCGGAACACCTTCTCGTCGACTCCGACCGGCACGACCGCCATCCGGGAGCGCTCCACCCCGAACTGGGCGGCGATGTCGTGGCAGGACGACTCCGACACCGTGACGACGCGGGGGATCTGCCGGGCCACCCGCCGTTGCATGTCGATGAACCCGTACCAGCGGCGCAGCGTCAGCCGGCGGCGGATGGTCGTGGCGTGTGACAGGTCGAGCTCGCGATCGACGGTGATGGGATGGTGGATCGTCCCGAGCAGCGGCCATCCGTCGGCCATGATGCCGAGCAGCCCGCTGCCGAGCGACTGGTTGTCGTGCACGACGTCGAAGTCGCCCGCACGGGCGGCGAGCAGCTTGCGCGCCCGGAGCGTGAAGGTCCGGGGCTCCGGGAACCCAGCCGTGCACATGATGGCGAACTCGAGGGCGTCGATGGAGGATTTGAACTCGGAGATTCGCGGCACGCGGAAGGGATCCGGCTCCCGGTACAGGTCGAGGCTCGCCACCGGCACGAAACCCACCCCGTCCTCCAGCTCCGGGTACGGCTGCCCGGAGAAGACCGTCACCTCGTGGCCGAGCTTGGTCAGCTCGCTCGTGAGGTGGCGGGTGTAGACACCCTGACCGCCACAACGTGGGTTGCCCCGATAGACGAGATACGCGACGCGAAGCCGCTCCGCATCAGCGTTCATGATCTCTCAAGACTTCCCCGCCTGGGTCCTGTGGCGCAACTCAGGCGATGGGGCCGCCTGGCGCGGGGGCCGCCGCCCAGCTCTCGACGCCTCCAGCAGCTTCCACCGCCCCGGCGGACCGGCGGTAGCCTTGCAGCCATGGATCTGACTTATCCGCCCGAGGCCGAGGCGTTCCGCCTCGAGGTGCGCAGCTGGCTCGAGGAGAACCTGCCCGCCGGGTGGGGGCAGCCGGGCTTTTCGATGACTCACGAGCAGCGCGCCGCCTTCAACCACGAATGGACGAAGAAGCTCGCCGACGGTGGCTGGATCTGCGCCTCCTGGCCGAAGGAATACGGTGGTCGGGGCCTCTCCCTTATGGAGAGCGTCGTGCTGAACGAGGAGTTCGCACGTCTGAACGCCCCCATGCGGGCGGACTTCTTCGGCGACACCCTTGTGGGCCCCACGATCCTGAAATGGGGTGACGAAGAGCAGAAGCAGTACTTCCTGCCGAAGATCCTCTCCGGTGAGATCTCGTGGTGCCAGGGTTTCTCCGAGCCTGAATCGGGCAGCGACCTCGCCTCTTTGAGGACGCGGGCCGAGCTCGACGGAGACGAGTGGGTCATCAACGGCCAGAAGGTCTGGACCACCCAAGCCCAGTACGCCGACTACATCTTCCTGCTCGCCCGCACGGATCCCGACGCCCCCAAGCACAAGGGGATCTCGTATCTGCTCGTGCCCATGCGCCAGGAGGGCATCCTGGTGAGGCCGATCGCCCAGATCGACGGCTCGGCGGAGTTCAACGAGGTCTTCTTCTCGAACGCCCGTTGCCCGAAACAGAACGTCGTCGGCGGTGTCAACAACGGCTGGGCGGTCGCCATGGACACACTGGGATTCGAGCGGGGCACCTCGGCGACAACCGGTCACCGCCGCTTCCAGAAGGAGCTCGACGCCATCATCGAGGTCGCCCGCCGCAACGGCAAGAGTCAGGACCCCCTCGTGCGTCAGGGCCTGGCTCACGCCTGGTCGAAGGTGAAGATCATGCAGATCAACGGGTTGCGGACGCTGACCTCGGCGCTGAAGGGTGACCACTCGACCATCGCCCTCGGCGCTACGAACAAGATGTACTGGTCCGAGTACCACCGCGACACGATGGAGCTGGCGATGGACATCCTCGGCCTGGAAGGTCAGGTCCTGCCGGCAACGTCCCCCGATGAGGTGGACGAGGTCGAATTCGTGCCAGGCATCGGCGCGCGCCACCCCCGGCCCGGGTATGGCGTCAGCCCGCTGCAGGCGAGCTTCTTCTTCTCTCGCTCGGAGACGATCTGGGGTGGCACCGCCCAGATCCAACGCAACATCGTGGGCGAGCGCGTGCTCGGTCTCCCGAAGGAGCCGAAAGCCGGAGCCTGACGCCCGCCCGCCGGCGGTTCTCCGGGCGCAGCTCGGTCCTAAGGTGACCGGAATGCGCTACAGGACCCTCGGAAGCACCGGAATACAAGTCAGCCCCTACTGCCTGGGCGCCATGATGTTCGGAGCGTGGGCGAACGCCGACGAGGAGGACGGCGTGCGGATCATCCACCGTGCCCTCGATGCCGGCATCAATTTCGTCGACACGGCGGACGTCTACTCGCAGGGGGGTTCCGAGGAGATCGTCGGCAAGGCCCTCAAGGGACGCCGCGACTCGGTCGTCCTCGCCACGAAGGTCCACGCCCAGATGGGCGACGACCCCCACGACCCCAACCAGCAGGGCAACTCACGCCGCTGGATCATCCATGAGGTCGAGCAGTCGCTCCGGCGACTGGGCACGGACTACATCGACCTCTACCAGATCCACCGGCCTGATCCGCGCACGGACATCGAAGTCACCCTGTCCGCCCTCTCCGACCTGGTGCATTCCGGCAAGGTGCGGGCGATCGGGTCGTCGACCTTCCCCGCCGAGCAGATCGTCGAGGCGCAGTGGGCGGC
>DASPSK010000155.1:0-3224 GCA_035623975.1 Acidimicrobiales bacterium
GCACTGATAATGCTGAGGTCACTGGTTCAAGTCCAGTTAGCCCCACTACAGCCTTTGTGTGACCACGGTTGATGTGGGTCACATCAATAACGCCTGATCAGAGACCCTGTAACGGGTGATCGGTGACGCGATAACGGCAAGAGCTCAGGTGGAGGGCGTCACTTCCAGGAAGCCGCACGGGCACACCTCGACGCACTTGCCGCATTCCAAGCAGAAGTCGAGGGACAGAGAGAAGTAGGCCCCCGGTTGGGGATGGGCGAGCCGGGAGAACGACTCGATCGTGCAGAACATCCAGCATTGTTCGCAGCCGAAGCACGAACCGCAGGACAAGCAGCGGCTTGCCTCGGCGATGAACTGGTCCTCACCGATCCCGCAATCCACTTCGGCGTCCGACAGGGAGATGGCGACGTCGGGAGCCAGGCGGGTGCTCTGGGCACGCCCGGCGGGGGCGTAGGAGTCGAGCCGCAAATCGGAGCCACCGATCACCGGCCGGCCATCCGAAGGGGGATCGGGCAGCCCACGGAATTGGGCATGGAGGAACTCGGCGGCGCGACGACCATGGGCGATTGCCGCCCCGCATATGCCCGGCTCGACCGCGTCGCCGCCGCCCCAGACGTCGTCGGTGACGGCGCCTGTCCGGTCACTGGCCAGCCACCCGTCGCGTTGCAGCTCTTCGAGGCCCGACCAGACCGGCTCCTGGGAGACCGCAGCGATGACGCTGTCGACGATCAGCTCCGATTCCGAGCCATGCACGGGGACGGGTCGCCGCCGCCCCGATGTGTCAGGCTCGCCGAGCTGCATTCGCATCACGGTCAGCACGAGGCCTCCGTCGCGCCGCTCGATGCGCACCGGGGCCCTCAGCATGAGCATCTCCACCCCTTCGGCGACCGCCTCCTCCACCTCCGCCGCCAGTGCGGGCATCTCGGCGCGCGAGCGGCGATAGACGAGCGTGACGTGGGCGCCGGCGCGCCGAGCGGTACGCGCCGCGTCGACTGCGGTGTTGCCACCGCCGATCACGGCCACCTTCGAACCGACCTCGACCGCCTCGCCCCTGTTGACCCGCAGGAGATACTCGGCACCGTTCATTACGGCTCCGTCGTTCTCAGCACCGAGACCGAGCTCTCGACTGGACTGCGCCCCGATGGCGACATAGAGCGCAGCGTGGCGCGATCGCAACTCATCGAGGGAGATCTCCGTTCCGACCGTCGTGTTGAGTCGGATCTCGACACCGAGGCGAGCTATTCGGGCGATCTCGGCGTCGAGCACGTCCGGCGGCAACCGGTAGTTCGGGATCCCGTAACGCAGCATGCCGCCGGCCTGAGGACGCTGTTCGTAGACGCAGACGCGGTACCCGCGGCGCGCCATCTGGTAGGCGAACGACAGCCCTGACGGGCCGGAGCCGATGACTCCGATGGACTCGGGCTTTTCGTCCTCCTCGAGCCGGGCCAGCGGCAGGCGCTGCTCGATCGCCCAGTCGCCGAGGAAACGCTCCATGGAGTGGACGGCGACAGGCTCGTCGAGCACGGAACGGTTGCAGTTGTCCTCACACGGGTGGGGACAGACCCGCCCGAGGGTGCTCGGCATGGGGTTGCGGTCCACGATGGTTCCCCACGCCAGTGCATAGGCCTCTTCCGGCGAGAGACCGAGTTTGTCTCGTTGGGCCACGATCCCGACCCACCGTCGGACGTCGCCGGAGATCGGACACCCCTCCTGGCACGGCGGAAGTTTCTCGACCTGCGCCGGGCGGAAGGCGGGAGTCAGGGACGCAGGCGCCCCTGTGATGTGAGTCCTCTTCTCGCTCATCTGCTTTCCACCTGCTCCCGGCGGGCCTCGCGCAAGCGCGCCGACAAGGTCTTGAGCAGATTGAGCGCCAGGAGCGGGTCCTCCTTGATCCGTCTGAGCAGCGTCCTCTTGTCGACCTTGAGCACCCGGGCCTCGCCCAGCGCCCTTACGGTGGCCGAGCGCATCTCCGTCTCGAAGAGCGCCATCTCTCCGAAGAAGCCCCCTTCGGCAATCACACCGAAACGCTGCTCCCGGCCATCCGCCTCGTAGACAACCTCGACCTGGCCCGCCTGGACGACGTACATGCAGTCGCCGGGCTCTCCTCTGCGTACGATCACCGCCCCGTCGGGGTAGGTCGTTCCGAGTTCGCCCCCGGGCATTTTCAGGCCACCTGCGGATCATCCCGCCGCGCCGCCACGCCGCGGACGAGGTTCCACGCCATTGCGGTGAGGAAGGCCGGATGCAGCGTGTCGTTCAGGATCTCCCGGTACGGAGCGCTGCCGGTGAACATGTTCCACAGCACGGAGCTGAGCCGACGAGGCGAGTCGGGCGTCGCCTGCTCGATGGAACTCATGCGGGCGATGGCTTGACGCGAAAAACGGGCGTGCTTGAACCCCCGGGTCACCGAGAACATGAACTTGCCGATGGCGTTGTCTGTTGCGATGGCGCGGCAGATGGGCGCGTAATGGCGTCCGAAGTCTTCCCCCCCGATCCCCTGGAACACGGCGGTCTCGGCTGCCGCCTTGGCGGTACGCAGGGCCGCGCCGATTCCGTCCTTGTAAAGGCGGGTCACGCCGCTGTCACCCACCAGAACGAGACGATCGGCGTAGGGTCGTTTCGGGCCACGGACGTTGATCAGCGGCGCGCAGGTGCACACGCAGGGCGTCGAGTCGACGGGGAAGCAGTGCCGCACCTCGGGTGCCCCCAGAAAAGCGTCGACCAATCCTTGATCGAGATCCTCACCGAGGAGGCACATGGTCACGAACTCCCCCTTGGGAATGAGGGCGGCGAATTCGAGCCGTGGGATGTCGAGGAGGAAGACGTGCATAGAGTCACCGAGCACGCTCCGTATCGTCTCGGGATCGGAACGGAACTCGCAGATGTACGTGCGCATCGTCTCGGGCAGACCTAACTCGATCCCCGCCTGCTCGACAAGACGAGCGAAGTTGCTGTTCACGCCGGAGGCGAGGCAGACGAGCTCATAGGGCGACGATGCACCTCCGGCCTCGAGCAGATGCGGCAGTCCGTCGCGCCACGTGATGCCCGTCACCAGCGAGCGGACGACACTGGCACCGTCGGCGACGGCCATGTTCTGAAGGAATCCGTCGAAGCTCTCCCAGGGGGATTCCTCTCCGGTGCGCGGTCCGTTGCCTCGGTACAGCGCAGCGATCCGCCGCTCCCCCGCGGGACAGGCGATGCGGACGCTGCCGACGTCCATGTGG
>DASPSK010000156.1:0-2707 GCA_035623975.1 Acidimicrobiales bacterium
CGGGCTGCACGTCTAGCCCCGCCCGGACTGTCCACGCCCGCCTTCCGACCTCGCAGCCCCCCTCCTGCCCCCGCCCGCGAGTGCCATGGAATTCATCCGACCTTTTCGCAACGGCTCCACACTCAACCAGAACGAGCAGTGGAAGCTGGCCCGCGACCCGCTCGACGTCGCCGACGCCATCCGCCATCGATACGCCCAGGAGGGCCACGAGTCGATCGCCACCGTCGACGGCGAGATCGAACGCCTGAAGTGGGTCGGGATCTACCCGCAGCGTCACGGCGGGGACGCCTTCATGGTGCGGGTGAAGGTCCCCGGCGGTCGAATGACCGCAATCCAGGCCCGGCGTATCGGCGAAGTCGTGCACCGTTTTGCCGCCGCCCCCGAGCCGAGCCCCCTCTGGGGCGATCGCTACTGCGACCTCACGACCCGCCAGGATGTCCAGCTGCACTGGGTGCGCATCGGCGACGTGCCCGAGATCTGGCGACTGCTCGAGGAAGTCGGGATCACGACGGTGCAGGCCTGTGGTGACTCGGCGAGAAACGTCCTCTCCTGCCCTGTCTCCGGCGTCGACCGGTACGAGGTCCTCGACGCCAGCCCTCTCGCCAAGGCTGTCTCGGACTTCTTCACCGGCAACCGCGAGTATGCGAACCTCCCGCGCAAGTTCAAGATGTCGATCAGCGGCTGCCGGGAGAACTGCGCCCAGGCGGAGATCAACGACATCGGCCTGTGGCCTGCTCGTCGCTTCGGCGACGGCACCGTGGGCTTCAACCTCCTCGTGGGCGGGGGCCTCTCCGACGGGCCGCGCATGGCGAGCGACCTCGACGTCTTCGTCGAGCCCGACCAGGTCGTCGAGATCTGCCGGGCGATCGCCCAGCTGTACGGAGAGCTGGGGAACCGGGAGAACCGCGGCATCAACCGGATGAGATACCTGGTGCAAGAGCTGAGCCCGGAGGGCTTCCGGGAGGAGCTGGCGGTGCGAGCGGTCTTCGCCCTCGAGCCCGCCGGCGAGGAGCTCACGCGGCGCTACCGGGGCGACCACGTCGGCGTGCACGCCGAGCGCCGCCCCGGGCACTCTTATGTCGGTTGCTCGGTGCCCGTGGGCCGCCTGTCCGGACTGGATCTCGCAGAGGCGGGCCGCCTCGCCGAGGAGTACGGCGACGGTGAAGTACGCCTTGCCACGGACCAGAACTTCGTTCTCACGGGAGTCCCTGACGAGCGCCTGGAGGACCTCCTCCGCGAAACCCTCCTCCTTCGCTACACGCCCTTCCCTGCCCCCTTCGAGCGGGGTGTCGTCGCCTGCACCGGCAGCGAGTTCTGCCGGTTCGCCGTCGTCGAGACGAAGGCCCGGGCCGTGCAATGGGCCCGTGAGCTGGACAGAAGGTTCGCCGGTCGACTGGGTGGTGGAGCCGGGCTGAGGGACCGGCCGCACGACGCCATCGTCCGGATGCACTTCTCCGGCTGCCCGGCCTCCTGTGCCCAACCGCAGATCGGCGACATCGGCTTTCGCGGCGAGACGGCCCATGTGGGCGACGAGATCGTCGAGGGGGTCGACATCGGCCTCGGCGGCAGCCTCGGGACGGACGCCGCCTTCGGCGACTGGGTGGCGGGGGCCGTGCCGGTCGAGGACGTCCCGGCCGCCATCGGTCGGGTGGTGGAACGCTACCTCGACGAGCGACAGCCGCTCGAACGGTTCCACGAGTGGGCGAGGAGAGCGCCTGGCGAGTCGATTCAGCTGGCACTGCAGGCCAAGGGGCCGGAGGGACTGCAGGCGGAGCCGCCAAGATGACCATGTCCCCGCCGCGCATCCGCGCTCAGATGAGTGGAATCTCCGAGGCGCCTGGGAAGGTCTGGTTCTGGGAGCTGGCTGCGGCCGTGATCGATGCCGGCCGCTGCGTGCAGTGCGGCGCCTGCGTGGCCGCCTGCCCCACCGACTCGATCGGGCTCGGCTCCGACGACCTCCCGAGGCTCGTCAAGATGTGCACGGGGTGTTCGCTGTGCTGGGACTTCTGCCCGCGGGGAGGGTTGGCCTACGAGGCCACCTGGCTGCCGGCGGGCAAGCAAGCCGGCGAGGTGGCTGACCCAGAGGCGGTGAGCACCCCGCTGGACGACTGGCGGATTTCGGGCGCGGACCCGGCGCCAGGTCTGGGCAAGGTGACCGAAGCCTTGGCAGCACGCGTCACGCGCCGAGATAAACTGTGGCCACAGCACGCCCAAGATGGTGGCGTCGTGACCGCGATACTCCTCGCTTCCCTCGCAGCCGGGGAGATCGACGGCGCTGTCGTGGCGAGGGAGGACCCCGACCATCCGTGGAAGGGTGTTCCTCACCTCGCCACGACTTCGGCAGAGATCCGGGCGGCGTCGGGCAGCTTCTACAACCAGACGATGGCCTTGGGGCGCCTCGACTTGGCGTCGGTCGGGCTGGCGAGCGACGCCCGTATCGCCGTCGTCGGAACGCCGTGCGAAATCCAGGGCATCCGGGCGCTGCAGGCTCGTGAGTGGCGCAGAGGCGCGTCCCGTGTCGAGAACGTCGTGCTCACGATCGCACTGTTGTGCACGAAAAGCTTCGACTACCGAAAACTCATGGTGCAGGAGCTGAGCAACGAGCGCGGCCTGTCCCTCGCCGAGATCGGCAAGGTCGACGTCATCCACGGCCGCATGATCGTGGAGGACTGGTCGGGCGGCACGCTTGTGGACGAGCCCGTGAAGG
>DASPSK010000163.1:0-3966 GCA_035623975.1 Acidimicrobiales bacterium
CGCCGTCGTCACGTGAGCACCTGTTCGTAGTCCCTGTCGGCCACCGCAGGACGACCGGCGAGCCAGCCGAGGGCCGAGGCGGCGGCATCGTTGCCGCTGCGTACGGCCCCTTCCATCGTGGCGGGCCAACCTGTGTCGCACCAGGCTCCGGCGAGGAAGACGCCCGGCATCCTCGTCGTGCTGGCAGGGCGGAGAGCGTCACTGCCCGGCGATGCCCGGAACGTGGCGGCCCGCTCCCGGGTGACGACCGCATCGAGCAACCGCGCCTTGCGGGCGGCCGGGAACCGCTCCGCCACCGCTGCCGTGAAGTCACGGACGAGCTCAGGCGATCCTCGACCGATGTAGGCATCTGCGGCCGACAACGAGATCGCCAGGCATTGACCAGAAGGGGCGCCGCTTGCGGCCGTCCGGTCGAAGACGAACTGAACGGGTGACTCGATGCAGGCCGCAAAGGGAAGATCTGTCACTCGCCTGTCGAGGAGAAGGTGGACATTCACGATGGGCGACGCCCCCAGCCCGTCGGCGGCCACGGCGTCCTCGAAGGCGCCGAGGGCGACGGCCACCCGTGGGGGCGCGGCGACGATGACGGCGTCGACGTTCACCTGCCGGCCCTCGGCGCTCAGGGTGAACGGGCCTGCAGGGGGGCGCGCGACGGAGGTGACCGGTGTGGAGGTGAGGACCTCGACTCCGGCCGCCTCGAGCGCCCGCCTGGCATTGGCGCCGTGCAGCTCCGCCAGTGGCACGGAGGACCAACCGATGTCACCTGCATCCGACCGGTCGAGTAGCCCGACACGGAACACCTTCACGGCCAGCTTCAGGGAGGCGTCGGCGGCCGCGAGATTGAGCGTCGGGAGTGCGATGAGATTCCAGAGGCGCTCGATGGCGCGCCGATCCTGGCCGCGTCCGGTCAGCCACTCGCCGAAGGAGACGGCGTCGAGGGCATCGTCCTCCGGGTCGAGGCGGAGGAGGGCGGCGGCGGCCCTCAGCAGGCCTGCCCGCTCGCCGATCGACAGGTGCCGGTACCGCGCCAGGGAGCCGGCGAGATGGAACGGGGCAGGCAGGGGCGAGCGCCTGATGGAGGCGGTCACACCGTTCGGCCCGAGCACCGGCACGTCAAGCCTTGGTTGCAGAAAGACCTGCGAGGAAGCGCCCATACGCTCAAGCAGGGCCCGGTACTGGCTGCAGCAGCGGAGGAAGACATGCTGGCCGTTGTCGAAAGAGAGCCCGTTTCGCCGAATCGACGTCGTCAAGCCGCCGAGGTGGGCCCGGCGCTCCATCATGACGGCCTCGGCCCCGCCATCGGCGGCGGCAAGGGCTGCCGAGATCCCGGCGAGACCGCCTCCGACGACACCGATGCGCCCGGTGCTCACGGCCGTGCCCCGGCGAGGCTGCGCGCCGCCACGAGCGCCTTCTCCCAGGTGGGCAACGACAGGCGCCCTCTCGTGACCGCCAGCGGGTCACGCTCGATACGGGCAAGCAGGCGCCGGTAGATGCCCGCCATGGCCGAGACGCAGGCTCGGCTGCGTCCCTCCAGCAGGCCCAGCAGCTGCAGCCCCTCCTCGAACCACTCGTTCGCCCGGACGCATTCGAAGGCGACGAGGTCGGCCACGACCGAGGGGGGGCCGGAGAGGTCGGGCGGGCAGCCAACGGATTCGGCATCGTGGCGAGGCAGGTACACACGTCCGAGATCCCGGTCCTCGACGATGTCGCGGAGGATGTTGGTGAGTTGCAGGGCCACTCCGAGGGCGTCCGCCAGCGGCACGGCTCCTTCGGGATCGTGCGAGCCGAACACGGCGAGCGAGAGCCGACCCACGGACCCGGCCACGCGGCGGCAGTAACCGACGAGGTCATCGATCGTCTCGTAAGCGGTCCCGATGACGTCCATCTCGCACCCGTCGACGATCTCGCCGAATGCCGCCATGGGCAGCTGATAGCGGCGAGCGGCATCGGCGACGGCGACGAGGACGGGGTCGACGGTACTGGCGTCGATGGGGTCGATGTCCTTGCGGACACGCTGCAGGCGAGCGAGCTTCTCCTCGGGCGGTAGCTGGCCGTCCCCGATGTCGTCGATACGTCTCGCCAAGGCGTAAACCGCCGACAAGGCCTGCCGCTCCGGCCGCTTGAGCAACCGGATGCCGTAGGCGAAGTTCTTCGCCTGGCGGCGGGTGACGGACTCGCACCAGTCGTAGGCGGTCTCGGTGTTCACGCCACGGCTCGGTTCCAGCTCGCGCCCACGAGGCTGGCCAAGGCGCGCACGGCCAGCCGGGATCGCCGCGGGCGGCAACGAACGGCCAGCACGTCATAGTGAGCACGGCGAATGGAGTCGATGGCGGCCATCCCCCCGGCGGTGAACCCCGCCACGGCAAGGCGGGGTCGAAGTGGGAGCTGGCGAGCCAGCGGGGCGCCGGCGGCCAGCAAGGCGCGAGCACGGTCGGCCTCCATGGCGATGAGACACCGGAGCGCCGTTCCGGCCGAGGCGCTCCGGAACTCGTCAACGCGGCAGCCGAAGCGATCGAGATCCTCTTGCGGCAGGTACACGCGGCCCTGAGCAGCGTCTTCGCCGACGTCCTGCAGGTGCTCGACGATCTGCAACCCGGTGCAGACGCGATCGGACAGCGCCAACGTCGCCGGTGTCGAGACGCCGAAGACCTCCAGCACCAATCGTCCGACCGGGGCCGCCGAGAGCATGCAGTAACCGACGAGCTCGTCAAAGCTGGCGTAGCGATGGACTCGCTGGTCGATGCGGTTGGCCTCGATGAGGCAGCGGAACGGCTCGAGGCCGACCTCGCTCTCCCGCAGCACCGGCGAGAGACGCTGCAGGACCGGGTGCGTGGCCTCGCCCGTGGCGGCCAGCTCCAGCTCGCCCTCGAGCCAGTCGAGCAGCGCGAGCCGGTCTCCCACGGCCTCGTCGCCGATATCGTCCGCGAGGCGGGCAAAACCGTAGATCGCCAGCAGGTGAGCGCGGATCCGGCGAGGCAGCATGCGCGAGGCCACGGGGAAATTCTCCTCGCCGGCTCTGGCGACGACGTCGCCCGGCGACGCGAATCTGCCCTTGAGGGGGTTCCCCGACCCGATCTGCACCACGACAGCCTTTCGTGTAGCGCCGATGACCACCCGGCCACTCTTGTTATACCTGCACGGGTGCCTTCGTCAAGGGTTGGTTTCAGCCGCCCGGTGCCTCTCCCCGAGAAGAGTTGGCCGTCCGATGTCACGATCGCCTGGTGAGATCTGTCCGATCAGAGATCGGACCTGCGAGTTCGCCCCGCTCGGTCGGCGACCGGACCCCCGGGCTGCTGGGGCTCAGGCGGGTGGTGACGGCAAGGCGGCGAGGGCAGGCCGGAGCAGACCCGCCAGAGCGGCGTCCACGACTCGTCGGGCCGCCGGGACGGCTGCCTGACCGCGCGTCACCAGACGGGGCATGACGTGGGCCGCCAGCCCGGCGGCGATGGCCGCCACGACGCCGGCGACGTTTTGCTGGTGGCGAAGCTCACCACTTGCCACCTCGAGGAGCAAGGGCGCCATGGGACCGAGCATGAGCTGCAGTTTCTCGACCGCCTGGCGCTCGCTCAGGCGGGAAGGCAGCTCGTCGAACTGCTCTCCGACAACCTCGACCGTGGAGTGGGCCGCAGCCAGAAAGATCGCCTCTTTGGAATCGAAGTAGCGATAGAACGACCCCTTGGCGATGCCGACCTCACGACAGAGGTCGGCGACGTTGACCTGCGCATAGCCGTGCCGGGCAAAAGCCTCCCGCGCCGTGACGACGAGCTGTCTCCTCACCACGTCCGGGCTGGACCGATCGAGATAGGGAGCGATGACTTCGTCCCAGACGTCGGCCGGTGAGCCCCCGGGGTGCTCGATCCCGAGCAGATCGGGCAGCAGCTCGCGGATGGTCTCGAGCGGCATGCTGCGGCGGTCCCGCAGCAAGCGGATCATGATCAGCGCCTCGACGTGGCGCTCGTCGTAGAG
>DASPSK010000169.1:0-7357 GCA_035623975.1 Acidimicrobiales bacterium
CTGGGCGGTTGAGTCCACGAAGAGGGCGCCGCCCGCCGGCACCCCGGTGACAGTATTCGAGGAGAAACTGGACCGGGAGATGACCGCCGTGCCACCGGTGGTATAGACAGCCCCGCCGTCGGCCTGCTTGCCGGGATCGTCGATCGTGTTCGCGCTGAAGCTGCTGGAATCGATCGCGAGGGCGCCGTTGTTCTCGTAGATGCCGCCGCCGCTGCCCCCCGCCTGATTAGCTCGCAGCGACGCGTGGCTGAGCCAGAGCTGTCCATTTGCGTAGATGCCGCCGCCCTCGGAGGAGGCCGAGCTGCCCGTGACGACGTCATTCGAGAGGACGAGGTCGTCGTTGGCGTCCGCCAGGAGCACTGCACCGCCCTGGTTCGCGAACGATCCGGTCGTGGGGGCAGTGCCCTTCGCGATCGTGACGTCGCGCACTGCGCCGAGCGCTCCTGCAGTCGAGCCCGAGCCGACCGCCGTCTGCTGCTCCTCGACTTCCATGACCCGGCCCGAGGCGCTCTGACGGATGGTCGTCTTCGATGAAGAAACCCCCACGATCGAGATACCCGCAGGATCCGTCAGCACGAGGCTGCCGAGGGTGAGGTCGTAGGTCTGCGGGCCGAGCCTGATCGTCACGCCCTCGTCGAGTGCGTTCGCAACCTCGATCGCCGCCCGGAGGGAGCACTGGCCGTTGGCGTCCGAGCAGTTCCCACTGGCGGGATGGGTCGCGTCTGCGTCTGCGGTGGTGTTCACGACGAAGGTCCGGACCGAGGAGAGGTGCGGCACAGCCGCGGGGCGAGGTCCGGCGGCTGGGGCCGGGACGGCCGCTCCGGAAGCGGCGGCATTCGAGCTGAGCGCGCTGGCCGGTGCGAGCAGGGCTGCGACGGCCGCGACGACGAGGCGCCTTGCCGCGCGACGGCGCGCCCGCCCGCCGGAGCGCTCCCACTGAGTCATGGTCCCCCTCCCTTGTCCTGCTCAGCGAACGTCCGCCGCTCGCTCAAGGCCGCGCCTCACGTCGTTATCGACGGGCGCTCACACGTGTCTACCAAACAGACCCCGCCACGAGGGGGATACAGCCGGGACCACGAGCGGTCGCGGCGAGAGGCTTCAGCCGGTGACCTCCGCCAAGCGGTGGGTCAAGTAGCCGCGATCGACACCCGCACGCGTAGGAACGCGGCGTCGGTCGAGGGCCACCCGGCAACTACGAGACGGTTCGAATCAAGCGCCCGGAGCCGGTCTGCATCTCTGTCAGCGAAGCTGGCCATGGTGCCGAGGGTCCGCCTTCGTTCACTACCCAGAGGTGGGTCCCGGCGACGACGAGGGCTTCCGGATTGCTGAAGTCGTAAGGACCGTTCGTGTTGCACATCATCCACTTCACGCTGGACGAAGGTGTGAGCGGGATCTGCGAGATCATCGGGGACGCCCCCGGTGGGCTTGCAGCGAAGACGTAACCATCGCCGGAGGTGATCGGGCCAGGGTCCGGCAGGTTGCTCGCGTCTCTGACTGCCTGGATGAACTGGTTGGTCGCGGCAGAGAACTGTGTCACCGAGAAGCCGGCGTAGTTCGCCACCCAGACGTACGACCCCGACGCGACGATTCCGGTGGGTTCGTTGAATTGGTACGTCGCAGAGGAGAGGGTCGTCAGCACCTTCATCGTGGCGCCGTCAATCTCGGTGACGGAGTTGTCGGCACTGTTCGTCACGAAGAGGTCCTGGCCGGCGGCCGCCATCCCTTCTGGCTTGTCGAGGCTGAACCGAAAGGCACTCATCTTGCCGCTCGTGGTCACCACTTTTGTGATCGAGCCCGAGCCGCCGGCGTTGAGGACGTAGAGGTCGCCAGAGCCGTTCGTAGCGAGGGCGATGGCGCCTGAGAAGTACTTGGCGCCCCGGTACGTTCGCACGAGCGCTCCGTTGCTGACGGCGATCTCGGTCACGCCTGCCTTGGCGTTGGCCACGAAGAGGTCCTTGCCGAGTACGAGGAGGGCGCTCGGCTCATCGAGGTGGTACTTCGCGCCTTCGAGGACCTTCATGAAGGCGCCGTCGGAGGCCCCGACCTCGGTGATGGAGTTGCCCATCTTGTTGGCGACGAAGAGGTCGTTGCCGGTGACGGCGGCGGCGTCGGGCGCATTGAACCCGTAGACGTCGCGCTTCGAGCTTGCCTGCGTGGCTCTCGGTGCCGCGCCCGCTGGAGTGATCGCCAGCAGCGCTCCCACCAGGAGGCCGGCCGTCATGACGACCACTGCCGCGAGCGACCGCCGGCTACGCCCGCCCACGCGTTGCGAACGCTTCGTCGCCTGGGACATCGGTACCGCCTCCTTTTCGCGGGAACCCGGCTCGCCTGGGCCGGAACCGCAGGCAAACGGTACCTCAGCCAGATCCTTCAGCAGAGCAGATCCCCCTGGCCGTCCCGCCCGTCCCCGCACGCTGGTCATTCATCGGGCATTGACACGGTCTCGGTTGCTTGACAGTGTCCAGCCAGCTCCTGCCGTGGCTTTCGCCTGCAGGGAGAGGAGACACCCGATGAGCGACACGATCGAAGCAGCCCACGCCCCTTTCGTCGCAAGCCTGCGAGCGGGGTCTTTCAAGGCGCCCGAGGAGGGCTGGCCGGCCGAGCTCATCGGCGCGCACGTAGCCGTGAACAACCAGCTCATCGCCGAGGTGGCCGAGCGAGTGGGGGCAGGAGACCATCCCAGCTACGACAACGCCGTTGCTGTCGACGAAGCCGAGCTGCAGGCTTTCGCGGACGCCGCCGGCGGGCTCGGGGAGCTGGCCGATGCCGTGGAACGCTCAGCTGCCCGCCTCGCCGCCGCCCACTCCGCCCTCAGCGAGGAACAGGCATCGACGCTCGTGCAAGCGGTCATCCACGACGGGGGCACCGTCGTGGTCGACCGTCCAATGGCCGTCGGCTCGTTGTGCGAGGGCAATGCCGGCTTTCACCTCGAGAATCATCGCGAGCAGCTCCGCGCCCTCGAAGTGCCAGCAAAGGGCGAGCCTCCGGCGGAGTTCGATCGCTACGAGCTCGTCGTTCTGATGCGCCCGGAGAGCGTGCCTGAGTTGCCCGAGGAGGAGGTGGAGACGTTGCAGAGCCTCCATCTGGGATATTTCGCCAAGATGCGTGCTCTGGGCTATCTCCTCGTGCCGGGTCCGCTCCGGGGTGAGAGCGGCGAAGCGATGGCGGGGATCTGCCTATATGGCACCGGTTCACGGGAAAAGACCCGCTTGCTGGCGCAGGACGATCCAGCCGTGCGGGCGGGAAGGCTCGTCGTGAAGGTGCTTGATTGGTACACGGCCAAAGGGGCCCTGAGCATCGGGCCGTGAGCGTCCAGCTGGAGGCGTTGCCGGCCGGCGGCCCTCGCATCGGGACCGAGGGCGGAGCGGCACCTCGCCCGCCGCCCCCAGTACGCTTGCGAGCGTGGGTGGACCCGCGCCCGAGAGCGAAGGCTCGGGCCGTTTCTCAGCGCAGGTGGCTGACGCCGGCGCGGCGCGCCCCCTTCCGCACACTGGCGGGAGCAACGGGCTCCTTCGAGCAGGCATCGCTCTGCAGCCTCTGCTCGAGATCGGAGACCGGAGCGCAGTCGGCTACGAGGTGCTGCGCCGGCCGCGGCACCGTGCTCCTCAACCGGTCGACGACTTCGCCCGTGCCCTCGAGCTCGTGCCGGTCGTGAACCCTGCCGTTCTTGTCGTGCCCGCCGACGAGCCGCTCTTTCTCGGCCTCGGGGAGGATCTGCCCGCGATGACCGCCGCTGCCGGCGTCATGCCGGCCGAGCTCGTCTGGCTCCTGCCCGCCCGGCGGCCCGACGAGTCGCCTGGCCCGCACGTCGAACGGGCGCGCTGGCTCTCGCAGATGGGTTTCGGCTTGGCGCTCGACGGCGTCGACGTGTCCTGTCTGGCCGGCGCCGAGCTGGCCGACCTGCCGCTCGCCTTCGCCATGCTGCAGGGAAGCTTTGCCGAGAGGATTCGCGCCGAACCGCGGGCGAGGGCCGAAGTGGCCGCTCTGATGTCGTATTTCGGTCGGCTGGGCACGCGGATCGTCGTGCGCCAGGTGGACGACGAGCACGCCGCCCAACTCTGGATCGAGCTGGGCCAGCAGGTCGGCACCGGCACCTATCTGCATTCACCCGTCGTGCTCGATCCCTGGATCGCCGAGGAGGGAGACGAGATCGTCAATCGATCGTGGTTCCGCCAGCGATCGGTCCGCGTGCTTGGTCGTCCTGAGCGGGAGCGGCCTCCCGTCTCCTACTCGCCGCTGCCGAGCTCGAACGGCGCTGCCGACGATCGTGAGTTCGCCCGGGCGCTCGGCGACGCGGCCCGAGCCCTGCAAGCCGAGCACGACCCTCGCCGCATCCTCGAGACGGTGGCCGAACTGCTGCCCCGCATGCTCCCCGTGGACCGCCTGGCCATCTTCGAGGCTGACTGGGACCACTACACCTTGCGCCCCCTCCTCGTGAAGGGTGAGGGTCTGGAAGGGCTCAGCGACATCGACGACCTCATGGGCACGGGCATCACGGGCTGGGCGTTTCTCCGCGGCGAGCCCTACAACTGTGGCGACACGTTCACTCACGCCGAGGCGGCCCACGTCCCCGGCAGCACGGGCGGTCAACTTGACGAGTCGATCGTCGTGATCCCTTTGATCGCAGGGGACCAGCGGCTTGGAGTTCTCGACGTCTGGCGGGACGGTCTCGACCGCTTCAGCGAGGAGGACGTCGAGCGCTGTGCCCTCATCGGTTACCTGGCGGCCGCCGCCTGGCGCAACGCCCAGCTCTACTCCGAGCTCGAGCAGCGGGTGCTCACCGACAAGCTCACAGGCCTTCTCAACAAGCGCTGGTGGGACGAACTCGCACCGCGAGAGGCCGCCCAGGCGCTGCGCACCGGCTCTGAACTGGCCATCCTCCTCGTGGATCTCGATCACTTCAAGCGTGTCAACGACACGTGCGGGCACGCCGTCGGAGACGTGACGCTTCGCAACGCCGCCCGCGTGCTCGCGGGCGCCGTGCGGTCGGGGGACGCCGCTGTTCGCTTCGGAGGCGACGAGTTCCTCCTCGTGCTGCACGGCGCCGATGCCCGCGGCGCCGAGCGCGTGGCCGAGATGGTCCGGAAGACCCTGGCCGCCCTCCCGCCCACCTGTGAAGGGCTCGGCAGCGTGACGGCCTCGATCGGAGTGGCGCTCTTCCCGACGCATGGTCCCTCGCTGGAAGAGGTCGTGCACGAGGCGGATCTCGCCATGTACCGTGCCAAGGCGCGGGGTCGGGACCAAGTAGTTGTCTTCCGGGCTGACTGAGCCGGGCGATTGACCAGGCTGCCGGCAGCTGGGAGGTGCCCGCTCCGGCGGCGGCCGGTGCCCCGGCCGCGGAGATGACGACACTCACAGCCGGAGCGCGGCAACATGGGGTCATGGAAGTCCTCGTGATCGCGGGTCGGGCGACGGTGCCCGACTTCCTCATCGCCCGCAACAACCGCGTCGTCGATCTCCCTGACGCCGAGGTGTCGCCCCTCGTGATGACGGACCTGCGGGCCCGCCTGCCAAAACGCGTCACCGTCGTCGGTCCCTTCGCCGCCGAGGTGGCGGCTCGCCTCCACCGCGCCGGCCTGCCGGTGCGTCTTCACACCGACGAGGACGTCAGCGGGCGCCCGAGCCTCGCCGGCATCGAGGTGCTCCCCCTCACCGACCCCGGTGCCCCCATGGACGTGGCCGGATCGTTGCTCGAGCTCGTCGGCAACACGCCACTCGTCCGGCTCGATCGCATCGGCAGGGATCTCCCCTGCCCGCTGTTGGCCAAGCTCGAGCACCTCAACCCGGGCGGGAGCGTGAAGGACCGCCCCGCCGTGGCGATGATCGAGCAAGCCGAGCGCGACGGCCTCCTCAAGCCGGGCGGCACGATCGTGGAAGGCACCTCGGGCAACACCGGCGTCGGCCTTGCCATCGTGGCAGCGCGCCGCCGCTACCACTGCATCTTTGTGATGCCGGACAAGATGGCTCCGGAGAAGATCGCTCTCTTGCGCGCTTATGGCGCACAGGTGGTCGTCTGCCCGAGCGCCGTGCCGCCCGACCATCCGGAGTCCTACTACTCGGTGACCGCCCGCCTCGCCGAGGAGATTCCGGGCGCCTACCACCCTGACCAGTACCACAACCCCGAGAACCCGAATTCGCACGTACGCACGACCGGTCCGGAGATCTGGCGCCAGACGGCCGGGCGGGTGACGCACTTCGTCGCCGGCATCGGGACGGGCGGCACGATCAGCGGGATCGGCCGGTACCTCAAGTCGCAGAACCCGGACGTGCAGATCGTCGGGGCGGATCCGGAGGGCTCCGTCTACTCGGGCGGCTCCGGCCGGCCCTACCTGGTGGAGGGCATCGGGGAGGACTTCTGGCCGACGACCTATGACCGGGAGGTCGTCGACCGCGTAGTGATGGTGAGGGACACCGACTCCTTCCTGACGGCGAGGCGGGTCGGCGTGGAGGAAGGCATCCTCGTCGGCGGGTCGACGGGGACAGCCCTCTGGGCGGCGCTGCACCTCGCACCCGAGCTGCGCGCCAGCGACGTCGTCGTCACCTTGGTCCCCGACTCCGGACGCGGTTACCTCTCCAAGCTCTACAACGACGAGTGGATGGCCGACCATGGGTTTCTTCGCGAGCTCGGGCAGACGGTGGCCGACCTGCTGGAGCGCAAGGGGGCGACGCTGCCGAAGCTGATCCACGTCCACCCGGACGACACCGCCCGGGAGGCGATCGGGATCATGCAGGAGTTCGGCGTCTCCCAGCTGGCGGTCGTACAGGCCGAGCCGCCCCTCGCCGAGGCAGAGGTGATCGGCGCCGTGCACGAGCGCGACCTCATGCACCGCGCGTTCAAGGACTCCTCTCTCCTCGACCGCTCCGTCCGCGAGGTGATGAGCGAGCCGCTGCCGACGGTCGGCAGCGGTGAGAGCGTCGAGCTGGCCGTGCTCCGGCTCGAGGAGGCGCCTGCCGTGCTCGTCATCGACCACGGGCACCCGGTCGGGGTGCTCACGAGAACGGACGCGCTCGGGTTTCTTGCGCAGGCGAACCGGGCGGGGGAGACGGGGAGATGACCTCAGAGCTCGGGTTCGAGACCCTGGCGATCCACGCCGCCCAACCGCCCGACACCACCACCGGCGCCGTCATACCGGCGATTCACCTGGCGACGACCTATGCCCAGGACGCCGTCGGCGTGCACAAGGGCTACGACTACAGCCGGACATCCAACCCAACCCGGGCGACGCTGGAGGGGACGCTGGCGGCCCTCGAGGGAGCGGCCTACGGCTTCTGCTTCTCGAGCGGGATGGCGGCCGAGGACGCCGTGCTGCGGAGCCTGCGACCGGGGGACAACCTGCTGATCCCCGAGGACGCCTAC
>DASPSK010000173.1:0-2053 GCA_035623975.1 Acidimicrobiales bacterium
GCTGGCCTCCACCTGGCGCCTGAGACGATGGGTCAACCATCCGCCCCCCTCCGTGCATCTCCTCGTCGGGGCCCTCCGGGGTCAGCTCGACGAGCTTCCCTCCAGCCGCGGGCTGGCGGTCATCGACGTGGACAGCACCGCCATCGCCGCCGTCTCGATCGCCTCCCTCGCCAGCGGGCTCGCCGCCGAGGGCACGGAGGTGCGACTGTTCGATCTCTCGGGAGGCCGATTCCTCAGTCGTCTCCTCCGTCTGCGACGCCCGGGCATCAAGCTCGTCTTCACGGAGGCGCAGGGTTCGGTGAGTCTCATCTGGCAAGACGAAGCCGAGATGGCTTTCGGGGCCGGAGCGGCCGACGGCCGGCACCGGAAGGACGCGTCCGGCACCGGCAGGGCGAGCGGCCTCACGCTCGCGCTCGTGACACTCGATCCCGCCATTGGGGGCCGGCACCTCATCGGGCACGTGAGCGATGCCGTCGCCATCGTGACCGTCGGCCGCTCTAAGCTCAGCAAGCTGCGCTCCGTGGCCGAGATGCTGGAGGCGGCCGAGATCAGGCTGAGGTCGGTGCTCGTCGTGGGCAGCGACCCCGACGACGACAGCCTCGGCTGGACGCCCCCACCCGTCCGCGAATCGCCCACGCTCGCCTTGTCTCCCGCCAACCTGGAGCGGCCCGAGCGCGAGCGCGGCGACTGATGAGCGCCGCACTGGCGCCGGCCCTGCCGGTGGCGCTGGACGCGACGGCCGAGCGCTCTGTGCGGCGCCGGGTGACGGTCATCTGGGCGTTGCTGTTCCTCAACGTGCTCGAGTACGTCAGCCTGCCAACGGTCTTCGCCCTACCTCAGACCGTCGCCAAGGTGGTCACGCAGGCTGCGCTCGGCCTTGCACTCCTGCTCGCTCTCACCGTGAATCGTCGCCTCGTCGTCCGCCCCAACATCTTGCTCGTCCTGGCGAGCTTGCTCGCCGCCAGCTCGCTCATGATCAGCGTCCGGAGCGAGGTCAGCCGCGTCGGCTCGGACGTGCGCGCCGTCCGCCTGATCGGCTTCGTCCTCGTGCTCTGGCTGCTCACGCCGTGGTGGGGGCGGTCCGACCTCATGCTCACCCGCGTGCACCTGCGCTGTCTCGTGGCCGTGCTCGGCATCGTCGTGCTCGGCGTGCTCGTCTCGCCCCACCTGGCATTCACGCAGGGACGCCTGGGCGGAGATCTCTGGCCGATCGAGCCCACCCAAGTCGCCCACTACGCCGCCGTCGTCGCCGGGATCGTGGCCGTCATGTGGCTCTCCGGTGTCCTGTCCAAGCGCAAGGCGGCCTTGCTCTTTCCCGTGGCCGTCATCATCCTCCTGCTGACCCACACGCGCACGGCGCTCGTCGCCCTGCTCGCCGGCGTCCTCGTGGCGTCGCTCAGCCTCTTCGCATGGCGCCGACGAGTCCGAAGGGTGATCGTGACGTGTCTGGTCTTCTTGGTGCTGGGTGGCGCCGCCTTCGCGCCGGCCGTGTCGACCTGGTTCACCCGCGGCGAGAGCACGACGGAGCTGACCGACCTCACCGGTCGGACCATCGTGTGGTCCGAGCTCGTGAATGCCCCCCGCGACAAAGCTCAGATGATCTTCGGATTCGGACTGTCCAATGGCGGCTTCGACGGCCTGCCCATCGACAACAGCTGGTTGGCCACCTACCAAGACCAAGGCCTGTTGGGCGACGTCATCGACGGTCTCATGCTGGCTTCGCTGCTCACGGTCGCCGCTTTCCGGCCTCGCAGCCCGGCGCGGGCCATCGCCCTGTTCATACTCAGCTACTGCCTGATCGCCTCCTTCACCGAGACGGGACTTGGGGAGGCGTCTCCCTACATGCTGGATCTCGCCGTGGCCGCCTCGCTTCTCGCCCCGAGTTTCGTGTGGCCGTCCCGCGCCCGGCTCCGAGAACCCGCAGTCGGGAGCGTCGCGTCGGCTTGACTGGCCGCCGTCGCTGTCTCAGGCACGCCCAGCAGCCCCCTCAACGCCGCCGCCAGAGCACCTCAGCGCACGTCGGCTTGTGATGTCCGCCTGATATTCCGCCTAC